>DATEUG010000117.1:0-3279 GCA_035283225.1 Patescibacteria group bacterium
GGTAGGTTACAGCGGGGTTAAGGCTGACACGGTTGTTTTAGTGAAACAAGTGGCCAAGCTAAAACCGCAAAAACTATTTTTGGAGTCAGCTAAAATTGTTAAGCAAGCAAGACCGGCATTGGAGCAAGGACATTGGGCAGAAGCAGGTGAATTAATGAACAAAAGCCAGGAAATTTTAAGGCGAATTGGTGTCAGCACACCCAAGCTTGAGCGTTTGATTGATGCCAGTCTTAAGGCCGGGGCGTGGGGGGTCAAACTTTCTGGAGCCGGCGGTGGCGATTGCATGATTGCTTTAACTCCGCCAGCCCGCAGACGAGCAATTGAGCAAGCAATCACCCAGGCCGGCGGTGAAGTATTAAGAGTAAAATTAGCCCTATGAAAGCCACCGTTTTTGCTCCAGTTAATGTTGCGGCAATCAAGTATTGGGGTAAAGCTGATTCAAAATTGCGCCTACCAGCCAACACTTCACTTTCGGTTAATTTAACTAATTTAGGCACCACGACAACGGTTGAGTGGAGTAAAAATTTAAACCACGATCAGGCGGATGAACGAATGGTAAAGCATTTAAATAGAATCAGAAAACTGGCAAAAATTAACTTAAAAGCCAAGGTAACAACTAAAAATAATTTTCCGGCCTCAACAGGAATGTCGTCTTCGGCTTCGGGTTTTGCCGCCTTAACTTTAGCGGCTACCGTTGCCGCCGGACTTAAGCTGTCGCAAAAAGATTTGTCCCGTCTGGCCAGACTCGGCTCTGGTTCGGCCTGCCGGAGCATTCCCGATGGCTGGGTGGAGTGGGCGGTGGGCAATGATCTGACTTCTTACGGAAAAACAATTTTTCCTGTTAATCACTGGGACCTAAGAATTTTAGTAGTAATTTTAAGTCGAAAAAAGAAAGCGGTCAGCTCCACTCGCGGCCAGGAACTGGTTCACACCAGCCCGTTTTATCAGGCAAGACTTAGGGGGATCCCGGCCAAAATTCAAGCGATCAAACAAGCGATTAAACAAAGAAATTTCAGCAAAATGGGCGAGATTATTGAGGCGGATTGTCTAAACATGCACCAGGTAATGAAAACACAGCGGCCGGCGTTAAACTACCTGTTGCCAAAAACAGAATTGGTGATGGGAGCGATAAGAAAATGGAGAAGCGAAGGGCTGGAGAGTTACTTTACGATTAATACCGGTCAAAACGTTTTTGTCATTTGCCGGCCCAAAGATGAAAACCGGCTGATCAGAAAACTTAAAGGTGTTGATGGGGTGATAGAAGCGCGACGAGACAGAATTGGATCGGGAGCAAGATTACTTGCCTAAGTTAACTGTTTGTTTTCTCCACCAGGCAATGGCAGTGTCTAATCGCTTGGGGGTTAGGTCCGGATATAAGGTGTTAGTAAAGTAAAGCTGGGTGTAGGCTAACTGCCAGAGCATAAAGCCGGAAAGCCGGGTGTTGTTTTCGCCGGTTCTGATGAGTAGATCGGGATCGGGCATGTTTTTGGTGTCGAGATTTTGGCTAATGTCTTTGGCGGTAATGGGCCGGGATTTAATTTTGTTGACTGCCCGCACCAATTCGTCTTGGCCGCCGTAGTTAAAAGCAATGGTCACTGTGATCTGCTTTTTATCTTTGGATTCTTGTTCCCAGTCCAAAAACGTCTTCTGTATGTCTGCCGGCAATGTCGAGAGATCCCCAATATGGTTAAAACGAACCCCCTTTTTCAAATAATGATTCCGGGTTTTGGGCAAAAGTAAGCGGAAGAGGTCAAAGAATTTTTTGGTCCACAGTTTACCTCGGTTCCAGTTTTCGGTCGAGAAAAACCAAAAGGTGATATATGGAATTTTTAATTTAATGCAGTGATCGACCAGACTTTCTGTGGTTTTCTCTAGGGCATAGCGGTGGCCGGCAAACTCGGGCTTGCCTTGCCTTTTGGCCCAGCGGCGGTTGCCGTCACAAATGATGGCGATGTGGGTGGGAACAACCATACTAAATTGGACAAGCCTGTCCGGGTGGACAGGGAAGTGTGGGTGGTGCAGGAACACCCAGAAGCTTCAGGCCCAAGCTGTATTCGACAAGTTGGACAATCCAGTAAGCGGCAAAAATGATAACCAGGCCGATTAAAGCGCTGACAATCCGGCCTTGGCCTTTTTTCATCGCCTCCGGGTTGCCGGCAGAGGTAAAAATGGTTAACCCCCCGGCAATTAACATTATAAACAAAGTGACGCCGGCGATGGCAAAGATTAGGGGGACAATAGTGTTAATTACAAAAGCTAAGTCTTTGCCGGCAAATTGAAAACCGGCAAGGCCGGCGTCAACGTCTGACTCAGTTATTGTCCCCATGTCACCTGGGAAAGTTAATGCTAGTTTGGTCATTTAAATCCAGGAATACCTAAAATATCTACGCCAATTAATCTTAACAAAAATACTGAGAAAACGATAAACAACAGCCCGGAAATAGCCGAGGTAATAATTTCCCGGCCTTCATTAATTTTTTCCGGGTTGCCGGCAGAAAGCAGAATAGTGGCTCCACCCCAGATTGAAAGCAAGAAAGCAATGCCGCCGCCCATTAAGATAGCGTATTTTAAAATCCATTTGACCAATTCGGCTGGTTCGGTAGGAATACACCCCAAAGCCGTGTCGGCTTCATTCGGGCAATTGTTAGAACCTTGTCCGGCTGTCGTTCGAGCAATCGGAGCCGAAAGTGGATTAGTAGTTGTAGGGTTGTTTTGATTGTTTTGCTTAACGTTTTTATAACAATATTTAACCGTTAAACTATGTCCAGGTAGGTTAACGCCGGCCACACATTGATAACCATTCGGACACCAGCTGCTATCAATGCAAGACGGAGGGGCGGCCAGTAGAATTTCTGAGTTAAAAAGAACAAAGGCCGTTAGAAGGCTAAGTGTAAGTAAAATCTTTTTCATTTATCTTAAAGTTTAGCATACCGCTAGTCACAGTTGGTACAATGTTAACGCCATGAAACGTTGGTTAATTTTATTGTTAGTAATCCTGATCGGTCTGTGGTGGGGAACAGTCCGGGCAATTGATCCCTATGAGGATCTTCAGCGGCAAATTAACGAGCTAAGTAGCGCTCGGGAGCAAAGCGTGGCTGCCACAAAACCCCTGGAAGGAGAATTAACTCGATTGAATAAACAGCTGGATAACATTGAAGCCGGCATTGCCCAGGCCAAAGAAGATTTGCGGGCTCTGGAGGCCAGTATTGCAGTGCGCGAAAAAGATTTTGGCGAACAGTATGTGCTGTTGTCAGAAAGAGTGCAGAGTCTTTACAAAAA
>DATEUG010000118.1:0-7692 GCA_035283225.1 Patescibacteria group bacterium
CACGTCAAAACCGCTGCCGACCTTCTGGATTTTCAAAATTACCCGGTAACATAAGTCAAATAGTTGTTTGTTATTAAGCTTAAGCTTAAATAAGTGATTTAGGGCTTTCGCCGTAGCGGCAGTAACAGCGGCCGAAGAGCCAAAACCATAATGGCTGGAAAAACCGTTATCAGTTTTAATTTTCACTCCACCCAGTTGGTAACGACGGCCAAATTCATTAAGCGTTTCCGTGACAAAGCGGCTGGTTTTTAATTCCGGAGGTAACTGAATTTTGTTAGAAGGCGATTTTTCAACCTCAACAGTTAAATAATGGTCAACCGCTGCCACAATGCACGGATGGCCATAAACGACGGCGTGTTCGCCAAAAAGCATCAACTTTCCCGGCGTCTTTACTTTAACTTTTCCCATATCTTACTCCCGAACCACCCAATTTAACGGATAAATAACTCCAGTGATTTTTATGAATTAATCGCATTAAACTATTTTTGTGCGGATGGACTGCCAACAACATTCCTGACCCGGCTTTAACGCCACCGGCACCGCAGACTTTGGCGAGACCACCGATCGCTTCGATTTGACGAACCATTCGCTTTGCCTTGTTGCCAACAACTCCCAGTTCTTCCAGTAGTTTTTCATTGTCTTTAATCAGTCCCTTGTCCCACTGATTGGCAATTATCCCGATTTTTTTAAGAATTTTACCCTTCCCCTCGTTGGCCACCATCGCCACCATTTGCCCTGTTGTTTCTTTCGGTCGGCCGCTGTCAATTAAAATTGCTTGTTTTAGAGTTAATTTAATTTTTTTGAATCGTCCTTTTTGAAATTTTAATACCCCGCCTTCCCTGACAACGGTTTGATCAACACCGCTCGATTTACCATGCTGGTAATCTTCAATAATTTTGACCAGGCGGTTTTTACCGGCGACTGACAGTCTTGGCATTAGCGCCCAAACCAAAGAAGTGGCAAGAGCCGCTGACGACCCCAAACCGCTGCCAATTGGCAAATTAGATTTTACCTTGATGTCAACCGGCCCGCCTGTCCTTAAAATTTGCCTCAAGGCAAATTTGATTAAGTCGGGATAACGCTTGTGGTGAGCGCTTGACTGAACGCTAACAGTTAAGTGTCTGTCAATCGCCGCCACAATCGCCGGATAACCGTAAACCACCGCGTGTTCTCCGGCTAAAATCACCTTTCCGGGGGTGGAAACGACTACCGGCCGCGAACCCATTTGACCCCGTATTCAATCGCTTCCGCTTTGCCGGTTTCACCGCTGCGGCGTAAAACACCAGTTACCTTCATGCCAATTTTTGGCTCAATAATATCGACCCATTGTCCTACCAACCGAGTCTTTCTATCTAACTTAACTAAAACCACCCAATAAGGCCCTTTAAAACCGAGTGGAGCTTCAATAATTCTGGTTTTGCTGATCACCGCTCCGGTACGACCCAAGTGTTGATAGTTTAATTTCTGGCGGCGCCAGATTTGAATGGCTGAGTTCATCGTTTTTTTAAAATGTGGACGGCGGCGGTTGCCCCGCTGCCGCCGACATTATGAGTTAACCCTATTTTGGCTTTCTTAGTCTGACGTTTACCGGCCTCACCCCTTAATTGGGTAACAATTTCAACCACTTGTTTTACCCCGGTGGCTCCGACCGGATGACCGCAGGCTTTTAAGCCGCCGGACAAATTGACCGGCAACCGGCCGTCATGGTCAAACTCGCCGGCTCTAATTTTTTTAAAACCATCACCTTTTTTACAAAAACCCAAGTCTTCCACCGCCATAATTTCGGCAATAGAAAAACAATCATGGACTTCGGCCAAATCAATGCTTTTTGAAGTAATTCCTGCTTCACGATAGGCCTTTTGAACCGCCAGCTTGGTCGCTTTTAACTCCACCAAAGAATCTCTTTCCGTTAGGCTTAGGCTGTCACTGGCGACCTGACTGGCAGCGATATCAATATCTCTTCTGGATCGGGCTTTGTCAGTCAAAATCACTGCCGCCGCCCCGTCAGTAATCGGCGAGCAGTCAAATAAATGCAGGGGTGAAGCGACACAGCTACTTTTTAATACCGTTTCCATATCCACGGCAAAAGGGTATTGAGCCTTGGGATTTAAACTGGCGTGCTTGTGGTTTTTGACCGCTACATAAGCCAAATCATTTTTGGTCATTTTAAAACGATCAAAGTAAACTCTGGCCATCAACCCGTAAAGGCCGACAAAAGTTAAACCCGCCCGGCGTTCTTCGCCGCTGGCTGCCCCCATCAGGCCTGTCGACACTTCGGCGTTTGATTTATCAGTCATTTTTTCAGCGCCGATTACCAGCACGTTCTTGGCTGTTTTGGCTTTAAGAGCGGTGATGGCTTGGTTGACCGCCACTCCACCAGAAGCACAGGCTGCTTCCACCCGACCGGCATTAACTCCACTTAATCCAAGTAGCTCTGCTGCCAGAGCACCCAAATGATTTTGACCTTCAAGGTTACCGGCCAACATATTGGCAACTAATACCAAATCAATGTCCTGGCGTTTGATACCTGAGTCTTTAATGGCTGCCTCACCGGACTCAACAATTAAATCTTTAAGGTCCTTGTCCCACAGCTCGCCAAATTGGGTTTGATAAGCGCCGGTAATGTACATTAAGCTTTTCCTAAAAAGTGTAAATATTTTGTATAACTTATTTGCTCAACATTTTTTAATTGGTTTTTTATATCATCTTTTTTATTAATGGGGTTTTTCCGCTTAATCGTTAAAGAAAAACTGTCGCTACCTGCCCCAGAGCCATAACTGGTCACCAAGATTTTCTCGCCCGCTTTTCCCTCCTCTAAAACTTTCACCAGTCCCGTCATAGCTGAGGCGCTGTAGGGATTGCCGATTTCCGGCACGATAAAACCTGTTTTAAGCTGCTCACGGTTAATTCCTAATCTAGCGGCGGCTTTTTGAGGAAATTTAGCATTAGGCATGTGTAAAACCACATGACTAAAGTCGCTAATTTTTTGTTTAAATTTTTGCAAATACTCTTTGGTCCCTTGAACGACATGGGTAAAGTAAGCCGGCTCACCGGTAAACCGACCGGCATGGGCCGGATATTTTTCTGCCTCACGGCGCCAAAAATCGGGCGTGTCCGAGTTAAAACTGCTAACAGTATTAAGCTTAGCCAACCAAGGATATTGGTTACTCCCCAACACTAAGGCTGCCGCTCCGGCTCCGGCGGTGTATTCCAAGGCGTCTCCGGGCCGGCTTTGGGCGACATCGGCGCCGATCGCCAAACCGCAATCAATCAAGCCCGACTCAATCAATGAAGCAATCAGAGTCATTGCTGTGGTACCGGCTTTGCAGGCAAACTCAAGGTCGGCGGTTAAGTAATCCCGGCCCACTCCTAATACTTCGGCCACAATTGAACCGGTCGGCTTAACCACATAGGGATGACTTTCTGATCCGATTAACACCGCTCCCAAATTTTCAGGTTTTAATTTGCTGCTCCGGCTTATTGCCAACAAGGCTGCCTCAACTGCCAAAGTAGCAGTGTCTTCATCCCGGTCGGCGACTGCTTTTTGGTTTAAACCCAATGAGGCAGCAACGCTTTTACCGTCTTTCTCATAAACTTTGGCAATTTCCTCAACCGTAATCCTGAATTTGGGAATATAAGCCCCAAAACCAACCACCCCGACGTTGGTAAACTTTTTAGGATTAATCATTTCCCCCTCCCCAATTTTTGGTGGGCTTTACCCAAGTCCCGACTGGCTAGTGCTGCGGTCAAAGACAATTCCCCGGCTAACACTCCTAGGCCTATGGCTTCGGCAAGTCTTACAGCGCCTCCGGATTTAGTGCCGCTAATACCTAACATCTCTAGGGCCGCCTTTTGGGTCGGCAAGTGAGTCCCTCCGCCAACTGTGCCGACCATTAATGAAGGCAAGTAAATAGAAAAATATAGATCTCTCCCGCTTAGCTCGGCCAAGGTAACGCCCATGCTGCCTTCAACCACGTGGGCCAGATCCTGGCCGGTAGCCAGAAACATGGCGACAACAATATTGGCAAAATGGGCATTAAATCCCAGGCTGCCGCTTAAAATTGAACCGAGCCAGTCTTTAGAGTGAACGACTTCAATAATTTTTTCCGGATCGGTTTTTAATATGGCCTTAACCACTCGTCGGGAAATGACTGCTTCGGCCCAAACCTTTTTGCCTCTGCCTTCAATAAAATTAAGCCAGCTGGCTTTTTTATCAACACAATAATTCCCGGATATGGCAATCAGCCTCGCTTTGGTTTTAAGCTCAATTTCTTTAGCGACAGCCTCACTGGCCATTGTCGCCATGTTCATTCCCATTGCCTCCTGGGTGTCAAAGCTAAACCTTAACCAAACTCTTCTGCCTAAAAGCTGGGGTTTAAAGCTTAACAAAGTTAAATGTGGCTCAGTTTTATGGGCCACTGCTTGTAATTTCTTAAAGTTTTTCCTGACCCAAACAATTAATTTCTGGCCGGCTGACAAATTGGCCACCTGAAACACCGGCCCCCGACTGGCCCCGACCAATTCAACTATCACTTGAGCGCCGCCGGCTTCCCGAATAGCTTTACAGCCCCTATTAACGCTGGCCACTAATGCCCCCTCGGTGGTGGCAAACGGCAAAGTGAAGCCGTTAATTGGTCCAGCCGCACCCAAAGGAATTTTGGTTAAGCCGACCATATTTTCGATGTTGCGCCCAGGAGCCTTGGAAAAATAAGCTTTATCGTCCGTCATACCAATGTTTGAGTTTTAAAAGCCAGTAAGTTAAATATCCTGCCAACGCTAGCGCCAGAATGATTGCCGCCGTGAGCGTGGTTATTGCCCCCACCCCCCACACTGTTGAGGTGGCCAACAAGCGTCTCCCCAGCCAGGTGAGGGCCAAACCGGCGGTTAAAACCCACAAGGGCAAACCAATTACCAAAAGTTGTTGGGAACGGTCTTTTTCGCGGGCCAAAGAGTTTAAAGTTTTAATCGGATGCCAAATCAATCCCAAGCTGTTTTTTGTCAGTAAATAACTTTCCTTAATCGAAAGCAGTAGTCCCAATTTGGCGATAGCCTTGATTTGCATAAACTTTTTGGAAGGCTAATCTGGCCCGGGTTAACCTGGATTCCACTGCCTTAATCGTGAGATCTAGCTTTTCGGCAATTTCGGCCATTGACCGACCTTCCACATACTTTAGTCGCAAAATCTGGGCATATCCTTCGCTTAAGTGTTTAAGGGTGGCCACAATCTTGATTTTTGTTTCCAGCTCCTGTAAGGCCAGCTCCGGACCCAGAGCCTCACTGACCAGATTTTCCAAAAACGGCAGTTTGGAAAAAACGATTTGTTTAATCTTTTTGCGGCGATAAAAATCTAAAATTTCATGACGGGCAATACCGCAAATCCAGGTAAACAACTGGCTTTGACCTTTAAAACCAGGCAGACTATCCAGGGCAGAAACTAATGTATCCTGAACTATTTCATCAACATCCATCGGGTCAGCTACTTTTTGGGAGATAAACCGAGTCAAGCGCTGACGAAAACCGGGGCTTAAAATCTGGTTAACTAAACCGTTTTTCCTCATGTCGCATATTCTAACACTTTTTGTTATGCTTGATACTAATGGCAGAGTTTCCGACCAACATCAGTGAATATTTTTCTTTGGGTGGCAGTCGAACCGCTCAAAACGCCTTCGAGAGTCAAGGTATTACCATTTTTTCCATAATCTCGGTGATTATTAAAAACCTTTACGTCCTGGTAGGGATTATTTTATTAATCATGATCTTTGTCGGCGGCTTGGGAATGAAATTAAATGCCGGCAACCCCGAAGCCGCCAAAAGCTCTAATAAAACCATGACTTCGGCGGTAATGGGCTTTGCCATTTTAATCGCCGCCTACTGGCTGGTTAAGATCGTTCAAATTATCTTTGGCATAGAAATATTAAATCCGGCCGGAGGCGCGCCTTAAACGATGTTAAGTATTTTCGGCGCCATCGACCGCACCCCCGGAGTTGACCGGTACGGCGACCTGGCCGAAGGTGGCCTGAATGATTTTGTTAGTAACATCCTGGCTTTCCTTGGGGTCTTGGGAGGAATAATTATGTTTATCAGCCTGATTGTCGCCGGCTGGCAATACTTGTCCGCCCAGGGAAATCCTCAAGTGCTTGTCAATGCCGGCAATAAAATTATCGGCGCTTTAATCGGTCTGGTAATTATTGCTGCCGCCTTTGTGATTGCTTCCATTATTGGCTTGGTGTTTTTCGGCGACGCCGGCTTTTTATTAAGACCGCAATTTTTTAGTGTTTTTTAAACTATGGCCATACGCGTACCTGTCCCCAACTCGATTAAGCCGCTTTTGGGTGGTTATGGCGCCGGCACCAATACCACTACCGGCACCCTGATAGAAACGTTGTTGTCAAACGTTATCGGCATACTAACCTTGATTGCCAGCCTCACCTTTTTAATTTACTTTTTTATCGGCGCTTTAAACTTACTTACCTCCGGCGGGGATACCGAAAGAGCCAAAAAGGCCAGAAATTTTATCAGCGAGGGAATAATCGGCCTGACTATCACCGTTACCGCCTATGGCATCGCCTGGCTAATCGGCACCTTAATGGGCATTGATATCACCCGTCCTAGCACGGTATTAAATAACCTGGTGTTTAAATAATTATGGCTACCTGGCAAGAACTATTAGGTACGATTGATCCGCCTCAAAATGTAGTTGCTTACTCTGCCGATACTGCCGGCTTAATCCGTTTAATATCCAATGTTTTAAAAATAAGCGTGGTCGCGGCCGGAATTTTTGGCTTGATTAATTTAGTCACTGCCGGCATTCAGTGGGCCGGCGCTGGCGGCAACCCGGAAATAATCAAACAGGCGTCTTCCCGAATCTGGATGTCACTTCTTGGCTTAATTATTGTCGCCGTTGCCTTTGTCGCTGCAGGAGTGATTGGCTTGCTATTTTTTGGCTCGGCGACCGCCATTATTAATCCGGTGGTTTTTGGACCGGAAACGACATCAACGCCATGAAAAATTTACTGGCTCAAGTCAAAACCGATCTTGGCCCGATCCAGCTTACTCCCAAGGGTTTTACCGCCAGCTTTGGCAATGACCCGGCCGGCCGCTTGGAAAAAATTATATCTAACATTGTCGGCGTTTTTACTATTTTTGCCGGCATTAGCTTTGTCATCTATTTTTTGATCGGCGCCGTTACCTGGGTCACTGCCGGAGGCCACCCGGATACACTGGATAAGGCAAAACAGCAAATGAGTACTGCCTTGGTGGGTTTATTTATTACAATTGTCGGGGTGGGGGTAATGTATGTTTTAGGCGAAGTCACCGGCTTAAAAATCTTAAATCCGGCTGACATAATCGACAACCTAACCCCCTGATAGATATAATGAAATCATGCTAGCCAAATCAGCCCTTGCCCAAATTGTTAACCCGGCGATTCCAAGAATGCCCGGTGACGGCGGCGATGCCTTGGCCCGCTACATTGCCATCATCTGGTGGGTAATTGTTATCGTTGGCGGCCTGGCCGTTTTGTTTTATATGGCTTGGGGGGCAATGGACTGGATCATGTCTGGCTCTAACCCGGACCGGTTAAAGCGGGCTAAAGAAAAAATGGGCAGCGGGGTTATCGGCTTATTCTTTTTGGTTTTGTCTTACGCGATTGTCCAATTAATTACCAGAATCACGGGCTTAAGCATTTTAAAT
>DATEUG010000119.1:0-2208 GCA_035283225.1 Patescibacteria group bacterium
CCCCAAAATAATCTGATTAATCGTTTATCGCCTTTGTCTTCCAGTAAGTCCAGGATCATACTTCTTAAGGGCGCGATCCCCGAGCCGGTAGCGACAAAGAGTAGTTGTTTTTCTCTTTGTTTGTCCGCCTCTGTCATTACCAATCTGCCTAAGGGGGCAATAAACTTAACTTCATCCCCAGGCTTTAGTTTTTGGAAAAACTGGGAGCCTTTATGACCGGGGGTGATGTCAACACACAGCTCCACCGCGTGACCTTCTGATGGTGATGAAACAATGCTGTAGCTTCGCCTGTATCCCTCTCCCATATCAATCGAGATATACTGACCGGCCAGAAATTCTAACCGGTCGGGCTCAATTAATTCCAGGTGAACAAACCGAAACTTCTCATTAATAATAATCTGTTCTGCCACCTTTGCCCGAAATTGCTGCGGCTTAGTTTCCATAACCAAACTATACCATCTTATTTGACGATACCCATGTCAGCGGCGGCGGCAAACACCAAATCAAAAGCCTGATCACAAGGCATTTTTTTATCCCCTGTACGCCTAAATAACTCCCGTGACACTGGCAGCAGACTTTCTTTTATGAACGGAAATCTTAATAGGACGTGATCAAGGCGAGCCCCAATGTTGTAAACGCGAAACCTTACCCGATCAAGAGCGTCAGCGTCTTTAAAAATCAGTAATCCTGTTAAAACTAGTGCGTCTTCCCTTTTATTGATGTTTTTATCTTCGGTAACGTGGTGGTAGCAATAATATTGAGTCAGAACAAGCACTTCCGGATCCATTCTGCCATATAAGTTTTCTCCTACCCAGTCAACGGCATCTTGACCATGAGTCTCATAATCCACGTAACGCTTTGATTTAATTTGGGTGTCGTGGGTTACTGCTGCCCACGAGACCGCTTCTCTAATGGTTTTAGGGAAATTAACGCCTATTTTTTTGGAAAAAATACCTAAACCCAAATTCGCTAAAATTAATACCCTTGCCTGATGAGAAGCCCCGTGAGCATCAAACTGGCCATGGGTATACCAAGAATCTTGCTGTCGAAATTGTTCAAGATAGGCTCTTTGCGGCAAATAGTCTCTTAGCTCCTCCACCACCGGGGCACCTTTTAAACGATCGTGCATAACGGACTATTTTAACAGTTGGTTCAAGCGTTTGACCATTTTAGCCACATCAGAGTCGTCATAGCCATGAACCTTGGCGCCGATTTCCAGAGTGTCAAAACCGGCGGCAAAACAGCCGACGCAGTGAAGGCCATAATCTTGCTGGAGCACTTCTGCCAGTTGAGGATAATATTGGGCAATTGCCCCCAAGTTGGTGGTTTTAGTAATTTTTGACAACATGTTGTAAGGCTACCCAGGCCAAAGTGGCACACTTTTTACGGGCCGGATTAACTTTAATACCAAACAGTCTTTGCGCCTCAATCTCAGTCATCTTTTTAACAGCTGACAGCTTTTTTCCTTTTATCTGCTCGGTTAATAAACTGGCTCCGGCGGTGGAAATGGCACACCCCTGTCCCTTAAAACCAACCTTAATCACTTGGCCGTTTTTAACCACCAATCCCAGTTCCACCTCATCGCCGCAGCTGGAATTAGTCTCTTTATGCTTAACCCCGGGTACCTTACCAAAATTTCTGGGGTGCTTGTAATGGTCTAAAATGTTTTGCCGGTAAAGATCCATATTAAAATAGGACCTTTTCAACTTTCTTTAAGGCAGCCACCAGCTGGTCAATATCATCTTTGCCGTTATAAATATAAACACTCGCCCGGGTCGTCGACACCAACTTCAGCTTTAAATGTAAAGGCATAGTACAGTGATGACCGCTTCTTACCGCTACCCCTTCGCTATCAAGAATTTGGGCCACATCATGAGCGTGAGCAAATTTGCAAACAAAAGTAATCACTCCCCCGCGCCGGGCAACATCCAAGGGCCCGATTATTTTTAACCATTTAATCTTTGTCAGCTTATTCAAGGCGTATTGAGCCAGAGTTTTTTCGTGCTTTCTGACATTGGCCATGCCCAAGACGTTTAAGTAATCAACTGCTGCCGATAGGCCTATCGCCCCTTCAACATTAGGTGTGCCGGCTTCCCATTTATCTACTCCTTTCGCCCATTCAGCCGTTTGGGGTTCAACCCGGCTGATCATTCCCCCGCCGACCATGTAGGGCTCCATTTGTCCTTGGCGCTGAAGTTTTAAATAAAC
>DATEUG010000120.1:0-2438 GCA_035283225.1 Patescibacteria group bacterium
CCCCAGCTTGCCAGTAAAAAAGTTACTGCCAAAACAGTCAAACCAACCCATAAATACTCCTGAATTGTCTTATTAAACAGGCGTCCTGACAGGTTTTGCTGGACCAGGCCCAATAAGACATACAACCCCGAGACCAAAAACAAAGAAGCGACCGTAATGGTTACCGGCCAAAAACTGATGGTCAGGCCCAAACACCCCAGGGCAAAAGCTAGTCCTAAGGAGTTTCTCCAGATCGAACGGTCTACTTTATCCTCAAGGTTAACACTCCACAAACCTTGTAAAACCAGCGGCCAGCTGGTGGCAAAAACCAAAAGTCCGTTCCACCAGGGGGCCAAACGGTAAGAAAAAATCGTATCCCAGAGAAAAAAGGCCACCACCAAAGTCAATAAAAAGCCGACCGCGTGGGCCGCCCTAAGTAACTGAATCGTTCTGATAGCGGCTACATTAAAGATGTTTTCTGTGAGCAGCAAAGCGTACATACCGATGCCAAAAATGGTCATGATCATCATCCGGCTTATTAACCTATCCGGCAGCAAAAAATAAAAAAGTGCCACTGATACCGGATACAAAACCGGCAGCACCAACACCGTCAGCCAACCGATACCCTTTAAATCTTCGCTAAATGACCAGGCCGACAGGCCATAGGCCAGTCCTGCCAATAAGCCGATCGCCTGATAGCGGTTGTCCACATCAACAGATTGAATCGCCAAAATGCCTATGGTTAAAGCCGCCGCCGTTAAGGCCATCCTGGTTCTTTTGCTCATAGGTTCACAAACACGTTCTGAACGTCGTCTAACTCTTCCAATTTCTCAACAAAATCATTGACCTTTTGTTCGCCGGCTTCCGGAATCGGCATGGGGGTTTGGGGCCGGTAAATTAAATGGGCCGACAGCACCTGAAACCCAGCCCCGGTCAATGCCTGAGTCAGCTCTTTTAACCGGTTAGGCTCTATTAAAACCCAGACTCCATCCGCCTCCTCTTCAACGTCAACGACATTCAAATCCATGATTTTTAACATTTGTTCGTCCACGCTGGCGGCTTTGGCGATTTCAATCAAGCCCATTTTCTTAAACATAAATGCCACTGATCCGGGTTGACCTAAAACTCCCCCATTTTTGTCAAAAACCTGCTTGATTTCCGATGAACTCCGGTTTTTATTATCAGTCACCGCCTCAACAATCATCGCCACCTGGTTAGGCCCAAACCCTTCATAGGTTAATTCCTGCCAACTCTCCCCTGTTTGCCCGGAAACTCGCTCCAGCGCCCGCTCAATGTTGACCTTGGGCATGTTCACTTGCCTGGCCTTATCGATCGCCAGGCGCAGTTTGAAGTTTAAATCAGGGTCAACGCCGCCCTCTTTAGCCGCTACCAGGATTGCCCGGGTGAGTTTAGTGAAAGCCTGACCCCTTTTACTGTCCGAGGCCGCCTTTTTATGCTTGATGGTTGACCATTTAGAATGACCGGACATGAGAAGATTTTAGCACTTTAAGGCAGAGTCGCATAATCCCGGCCCACTACCACGACTATGTCTGATCGATACTGAAGCAGATTAGATTCGAGCTTAACCGGCACCGGTCCGAGAATCGCTTTTAAAAACTTAAGCGTCACTGAATTTTTTAAGCCTGCTGATCCGACCCAAATTTCTGACTTTTCCCGTTGTTGATCGCTGTTGCCGATCGTCACCACGTGCCCGCCAAGATTAGTAATTAGCCTGGTTACCAGATTGGCTTCACCGGCCTCGCCCGAGGCATTTAAGACCGCAATGGCAATGGCTTCTTTGGCTAATTGAGAGTCAAACAGGTTTTCATTGACAATTTGATCCAAGCGGCCGATTTGACCGGTCAAATTAAGCCTTGTCGTCTGCCAGGATTTGGTTAAACCAATAAAGTTAATTCTTAACCGATCCCACCAGCTTAAATTTGTCTTACCCTCAAGCCTAAAAGCGTCAATTTTTAAGCCAAAAAGGTTGCTGGCGGTCCGCAATAACAGCGGTTCACCGATACCATCCAGTTCCCCGAGCTGGAAAACCTTTCTTAACTGGTAACGGCCGTAGCCGAAAGGAACATCAACCTCTAAATCCGCCGGAATTTCCCAAATATACTCCTTTTTTTCGGCCGGTAAGTAATTAATTAACTCTATCTGACCACGACTTAAATCGATCAAACCCAGTCGATTTTGACCGTCCCAGACGCTGGACTTGACTGCCTTGTACCCGGCCGCACCAATTAACACTAGCGTTAAAATTGCCAAAAACCACAAACCCAGCCGAAAAAAAGCCTTATTTTTGTTTGACTTTGATTTAGCCTTATTCATCAATCTTTTTTAATTTATTGAGTACCGATTGCAGGTCTTCAGATAAAGGAATCCCGTAGCTTAAAGGAACATTGGTAACCGGATGTTTTAGCTCCAAACTAGCGGCATGGAGGAATAATCTGGGG
>DATEUG010000121.1:0-7247 GCA_035283225.1 Patescibacteria group bacterium
GTTTTTCACCTATGTGCTTTACCTGGTGCAACCAATCCTCAAAATCATCAAAGTTAATTTTTGGCTCAAAATGGCTGTTGGCAATTGCCGCCTCGTCGACATATTCACTCACTAAATTTTTGGCTTGGGCATTAGTTATATCAGGGGGTAAATTGGAGATTAAATAGTTATTAAGGCTGGACCTCATTACTTTCTGATTAAAAGTGTGATAAATCACATTTTGCTGGGTTGGGCTAAGATCCGAAAAACTGGATTCAGAGATTGGCAACAAACTATTAATGCCAGCAGCAATGCGTGCGCTCACGGCAATTCCTTTTAGGGTAACCGGAGTGATTAAGCTTCGCACCTGATCGCCAAGATCGTGAATCACTTGGCCTTGAATGATCCCCTCCCAACCGCCACTGGCATCTGTCCTTAAAACTTGGGTGTAATCAACAATTCCCACCAGCTTGCCATCCGGGTTATATCTCCAAAAACTGGTCTTACTGGTTGACGGAATCGCTTCCGGCTTTGCCGACTCAACTCTTGGTTCTTTTGAAACATTTTCGAGCAATGTGTCCCAATCAATCGGGGGTTTCTCTGCAATGTCTTGAATCTCCTGTTTAATTAATCCCGGCAAAACAGGCAACAAGGCATCAACGCCCCTATCAGCGACTAAAGTTTCTGCCAATTCTCTGACCGCCCGCTGTTGATTTCCGCTTAAACTGGTAAAACCCGGAACTTCACTATCCATATTTCAATTATATTCACCACTTGTTAGTAATAACAAGATAGACAAACTCTAGTAAGCTCAATTGACGCTTAAGCCGCCAAGGCTGCAAAATTAACCGCCAGAGCCATTCCAAACCAAGCGTTTGAATCAAGAGTGGAGCCCGCAACCAGGGTTTAGCAATATAATCCAAAGATCCGCCGACCCCCATAGCCACTTTAACTTTCAGTTTGGGCAGGTTTTTGGCAATCCATTTTTCCTGCTTGCCGTGGCCTAAAGCCACAAACAAAAGATCTGGTTTGATCTTATTAATCTTACTTAGATTGGGTTGACTGATGCCCATTACTCCCAGTTTTTTGGCCGCTTTCTGGGCCACTCCGGGCTTACTGCCGCAAAGCAAAGTTTTATAACCCTTTTTGATTAAGGCCATCATTAAGTCTGCCCCGGACAAGCGCCTTAACTTAGGATCTGCCAGGCGCAAACCAGCGCCGTCGGGAATGGCTAAATCAGCCGCATTTAAAATCCGCTTAAAATCAGGGTCTTTTTGAGCCGCCACAATCATCTCCGGATTAGGCGTAGTGATGTAGTGCTTGGACCTGTCGGAAATCAACCAGAGGTCAACAATTTTGAGGGCTTGCGGCAGGGTAACTCGGTCAACTTTGACACCCAAGATCATGTATTAGTACGGAAACCAGTTAGATCTGTCTTTGGTGCCAGCACGATTTAAATAAACGTGCTTTTTAACCGTGTAGGTCATGTCGATTAAAGGCCTCCTGGTAGCTTCATTTAAATAAATTCTTCCTGTTTTCAACTCTTGCTCCGCCATTTCCCAATTGGCTTTAGTCTTCGTGAATACGGCCGCACTCACCTGATTAGGATTTTGATTGGCCTGGCGAATAGCCTGCTTAAAGTTTTCCACCTCGCAAATCGGCAGCAAGGGACCAAAGACTTCCTCCTGCATAATATTCATCTTGGAATGAACGTGGATCATCACCGTTGGTTCATGAAACCAGCCTTTGACATAATCGCCTTCCCGTAACCTTCTGCCGCCGGCGATAATCCGGCCACCCTGAACCACACCCTGGGTGACTTGGACCTCAAAGGTTTCTAACTGTTTTTGGTTAACTAATGGTCCTAAATCTACCCCTTTTTCTAAAGGATTGCCTACCCGCAAAGCTTTAACCAATTTGACTATCCGGTTACTTAGCTTGGAAGCAACCCTAGTTTCAACAAACACTCTTTTAATCGAATCACAGGCTTGGCCGTTGTTGGAAAAACGGCCATAAACAATCGCTTTGGCGGCAAAATCTAAATCCGCATCACGGGCTACTAAGGCCGGTGAACTGCCGCCCATTTCCAAAACACATTTGATCAACTTATCGGCGCACTTTTTGGCAATCAGACTGCCAACGGCATTGCTGCCGGTAAAAGCAATCATGTTTAAGTGGCTATCTGTCAGTATTTCTCCCACTTGGGCCCGGCCGTAAAGGATCTGGAAAACGTCTTTGGGCACGCCTGCCTGCCAAATTAATTCTGCCAGAAGTTTACTGGTTAACGGCACTGATTCTGAAGGCTTAAACACCACCGTGTTGCCGGTCAACAGTGCCGGGGCAATCGCCCACAGAGCGGTATCAACCGGAAAATTCCAGGGTTTGATTACCCCCACCACCCCAATCGGGGTGTGGCGGATTAAGCTGACTTCTTTGCCGTTTTTAGCCGTGTGTAAGACTTCATCAGCTAGCCATCGGGGTGCATTTTTAGCCAAATCTTTTAAAAACGGCAGGCTAAAAGTGGCAATCTCGTCTTTGGCTTCGACTAAAGGTTTACCCATTTCTAAAGTGATTAACTTCGCCAGCTTGTCTTGGTTTTTTTTCAAAAGTCCCGCCAGTTTAGAAATAACCAGGATTCTTTTTGGCAATGGGGTGTTAGCCCAATCGGGGAAGGCTTTGCGGGCGGCCGTTACCGCCAACAAAACATCAGCTTTTGTACTTAAAGTAACTGTCCCCAATTCATCACCATTGGCAGGATTTCGGGAAGTCAATTTCGCCATGAATATCTGTTATTTTAGCATAGCTATGGTCTTTTTGGCAGTGGCAATCCAGCTAAATTTGGCAGACTGACGATAGCCTTTTTCAACCAAGGCCTGCCTTAACTCCGGACTTTCCAGCATTAACTTGATTGCCTCTGCTAGTTGACTGACATTTTCCGGATCAACAATCAGAGCCGCTTCACCTGCTACCTCTGGCAAAGCCCCCCGGCTGCTGGTAATGATCGGAACTCCGCAAGTCATTGCCTCAATTAGCGGCAAACCAAACCCCTCCATTAAACTAGGCCAAACAAAAACCGTTGCTAAGGAATAAACTGCCGGTAAATCCGGATCAGCCACTCTGCCTAAAAACTTCACCCTGTCAGCCACGCCAAACTTTTTTGGCGCTTGGTAAATCTCTTCTGCAAGCCAACCAATTTTCCCGGCAATAACCAGGTAGATGTTAGATCCTAGATGTGAGATGTTAGAGAAAGCTTCAATTAATCTGACCAGATTTTTTCTGGGCTGAATCGTACCGACAAACAGCAAATACTTATCAGGTAAAGAATATTTGTGCCTCACTTGCCGGGCCAAAGTTTTATTCAGCCCATACTCCTTTAGATGTAAAAATCTTTGGCCCACCCCCTCATGAATGACGCTGATCTTTTTGGGGTCAGCCTTTAAACGCTCAACCAACTGCTTTTTGGTCCAATTGGAAACGGCAATCAGCCGATCAGCCTCCCTAACGGCATACTCGGTTGACCGATTCAGAAGCAGTTTTTGGGGAAACTGGTAGTACTCGGGCAAAAATTCATACTCCAAGCCGTGGATGGTGACCACGGTTTTTATCCCCTTTGGTCTTAACGCCGGCAAAGTGTGGGCCGGGATAAACAAAGTGTCAACCGGCCGGCGGTTAAGCTCCAAAGCCAAACCAGCTTGGGTCCAAAACCGTTTCCAAGGTATCACCACCACTTCGACGTTGTCAGAAAAATTTTCTTTGATTGGCTGTTTAACATAAAGCCGCCAGTTAAATTTTGCCGCTTCCGGCAGCTTAAGAAGCGCTTGAATCAGTTCTGAAGAATAAGTTTCTGTCCCGGTCTTTTCGCTTATAAACCCGCGTGAAGCGTCAACGCCGATCGTTTTAACCAATCCACCTCTTAAACTTTTCACCGTTTAGTGATCGCTCGTTTGTATAGGTCCAAATTATCCAAGGCAATGCCTGTGCCCTTGGCAACGCAAAGCATCGCGTCCTCTGCTACATGGCAAGGCACTCCGGTTTCTTCGGTCAATAATTTGTCCAAATTGGCTAACAAGGCCGTACCGCCGGACAAAACTATCCCCTTGTCAATAATGTCTGAGGCTAATTCGGGCGGAATTTCTTCAAGCACCGACTTAACCATGCTGACAATCTGCATTAGCCTGGGCTTAATCGCCTCCTCAATCTCTTCGGCGGTGACGGCTACGGTTTTGGGCAAACCCTGAATTGTGTCCCTGCCTTTAACTTCCATGGACTTGACAGCCTTTTGATCAGTTTCTGTGCCTTCAGCGCTCGCCAGAGCCCGACCAATAGTCAGTTTAATGTTTTCTGCAGTCTGTTCACCAATGACTAAACCATGGTTTTTCCGTAAATAAGTGGCAATCGCATCATCTAAAGCGTTCCCAGACACCCTTAAGCTCTTACTCACTACCACTCCGCCTAAAGAGATCACTGCTGCCTCAGCTGAACCGCCGCCCATATCAACAATCATGTTGCCGCTAGCCTCGCCAACAGAGACACCGGCGCCTAAAGCGGCTGCAAATGGCTCGCTGATAATATAGACTTCTCTGGCTCCTGCCGAGTAAGTGGCTTCTTCAACTGCCCGTTTTTCCACTTGAGTACAGCCGGCCGGGACACAAATCATCACTTCAGGCTTAAAAAAGAAGCTTTTACCCGAGACTTTTTGGATAAAATACCTCAACATCGCCTCTGTCACCACATAATCGGCAATCACTCCATCACGCATTGGTCGGGAAGCAACAATTGATTCAGGGGTACGGCCTAACATCTCTTTGGCTTCTGAACCGACCGCTACTACCCGATTATCATCGACCGAAACTGCCACCACTGTTGGTTCGGTTAAAACTATTCCTTTACCCTGAACATAAACTACTGAATTGGCAGTACCTAAATCGATGCCGATTCTTTTGACTAATGCCATAAGCATTCATCATTCTACAGCATTTGCACCCGGCCGCAAGGCCAACTAAAAACAATATGTCTTAATATATCTTTATGTATCATTAAACTACATCTTATTCTATTATTTAATTATCAAAATAGATCAAATATGCTCATTTTCTCTCTGTTTTGGTACCTTGACAGACTTATTAATATTGTCCATACTAAAACTGTGAAAACAGTTAAAGTTTTTGGCAAAGTTGGACAATAACAGAGTAAAAGATGGCCTACTCGATCAAGGACGCCGCGGTACTTTTGGGCCTGCACCCAAAGACTTTGAGGCGATGGGAAGACAAAAAAAAGTTCGTCCCAAAGCGGACTTTGGGTAACCAAAGGAGGTTTTCCGACAAAGATATTGCGGCATTGCGCGCCATCAAAGAGGGCAAAGCCGAACCGGTAATCTACGATCGGATTTTGTCGCTTGAAAATGCGGCCAGAAAACTTAGCGTCTCCCCTGATACAGTCAGGCGCTGGACCAAACAAGGCAGGCTGGCTCTGACCGTCAATGACGAACTCCAGCCCGGTTATTCAGAAAAAGCTCTAGATAAACTGACCCAGCCCCAGGCTAAACCCGTAAGTCCGACTCCAGTCAAGCCGACGCCGCCTCTATTCACCTCAACTTTCCCAATTCCCACAAAGTTCCAGAAACCCTTTATTTACGCCACTTTAACCACAATGCTGGCAACAGTGGGCATTTTGGCCTACATTTTGATCAATAAACCGCCGTTTTTGGCTAATCCTTCTGTCGAACAGCTGGATTTGACCCCGGAAATTGAGGTGGCTTTGCCCCGGACTGCCAGTTTTCTTGACGGGCATATTACTATCGGCACTGACAGCGGTGATTTCTCATTCTTGGACAAAAATGCCAACTTCTATGTTAAAAACCAAGCCTTAATTGAAGGCAGTGTCAATACCGGCTCAATCCAATTACTGCCGGGTAAACAGCCGGAAAGCCAGATCGGCCGGATCTATGTCTCCCAAGACAGCGGCGATCTTCTCTATTTTGACGGCCTGGAATGGACGAGTTTAAATGACGCCACCAAAAGCGCCAGCGGCCAGCCCAGTTTAAGCGGAGTTTATCAAGGCCCGGATATTGACATCACTTTGGGTAACCCCTCGACTACGCTCGGGGCTACGCCTTCAGCCACCAGCTTAAAACTGACTTTGGCCGGCTCTGCCTCGGCTTTCCAGATCTTGGGCGGGGCGGGCCAGGAATTGGCGACTTTTGATGATGACGCCCTTTACCCTGTTACCATCAGCCAGCCAACCCAAGTGATCGCCAACCTTTATGCCAGGCAGTTTGTTGACTCGGACAACATCAATTACTACTTAGATCCGGCTAGCTCAGCCGTCAGTTTAGCCGTTGCCGGCGACGCCACCGTCTCCGGCACGATCACTTTTAGTAAAAACGGTGAGTATTTAACCAACTCCATCAACGACTACTTAATCGCTTCCGGGGGTTTGACCGTCGGCGGCTCAACCGGTTTTGGCATCGGCCCGACAGGACACGCCAACTTTAAAAAAGGCAATTTTGAAGAAACCTTGACTGCCTCGGCCGCTTTTGACGCCAATGCCCAGGTGGATTTAGGCGACGGCGGCGACACCATTACTTTAAACGGTTCAACGATTACCATCACCGGCAACACCACTACCGACGGAACTTGGTATCTGCCCGATGCCTACAGCAGTACCACCGCTGATGCCGCTAATGTCTTTATTGACAGCGCCGGTCAGCTCTACCGCTCTACTTCCAGTCTAGAGTATAAACAAAATATCAGCGACTTAAATTTTGACCTGGATAAACTAATGGCTCTAAGGCCGGTCAGCTACCAAATGAATGGAAAAACCGCCTTTGCCGGCCAAACCGACCTGGGATTGATCGCCGAAGAAGTTTACCAGCTTTACCCGGAAATTGTGGTGCTGGAATCGGGAACGGACAAAATCAACACCTTGGAATATGGCAAGGTTGGAGTCTTGGCCCTGCAACTGGCTCAATACAACCAGAAAGAACTTAGGGAATTAAAGTCTGTCTTAAACCCTCTGGCCGGAACAATTATTGGTAATGCCGATTCACCCATGTTTGAAATCTGGGATGAGTTTATCAAAAACTTAACCGTAGAACAGAAAATCATCTCCCCTGTCGTGGAGACAAAAAAATTATCGACCAATTTTATCTCACCTCTTATTGAATCCGAGCCGATCACCATTGACGCCGACGTCACCATTTCCGGCACCTTAACGGCCGACCAAATTGAGTCATCAACCATCACTAATTTACGCGACAAAATTGCCGA
>DATEUG010000122.1:0-2875 GCA_035283225.1 Patescibacteria group bacterium
AAACTGCGGCTTTTCGGGGTCAAGCCAATTATCAAAATGGACAGCGTTATTTTTTCATGGGTTACGGCCAGATTAGTGGCTAAACTAGCTGAATGGGTCATCGTTGAATCTGCCGCCGTGGCTAAACCCTTTGGCCAAAACCCTAAGTTAAAGTTTTACTCCGGCGGCTTGAGTGAATCTAACCTTGATTTAATCGCCACTTTAAAATCCCAAATTAACCGCCAAAAAATTATTCTCTACGCCGGCCGCAAAGTCAGCCAAAAAGGAATCGATCGGCTGCCTAAGTTAAGGCCCTCCGGCTGGAAGCTAAAGGTAATTTCCAATCTCTCCGGCAAGCGTTACTACCAAACAATTTTGCAAAGCTCTTTAGTGATTTTACCCACCCGGGGAGAGGGTTTCCCTAATGTTTTTTCCGACGCCTTCTTTTGCCGACGTTTATTTCTAACCACCAAAGCGGCCAAATGTGCCGAGGCGATTAACGACCCGACTTTTTATCCGGATAACAAACTTTCGGTCATTCGCCACGCCGTCAGAACGGTAACCGACCAGATTGACTATTATTACCGGCGCTTTGACAAGCTTTATAACCCGGACAAATTCCAGGTGGCGGATGATTTCTTTGCTAAGCTTTTAACCTCTTAAAGTAGGCGATTAAGCGGGAAGCATACCAGGGATAAACTGTTAGTTGGGCGATTACCACCGCCAAAGCAGTCCCGACAATGCCGTAAGCGCGGGTTAAAGGCCAAAGTAAGATTAAAAGCACCGCCAATTTCATCGCGTTCATGTAGGTGGCTACCTGGGGCCGGCCGACAGCGTCAAACAAGGCCGA
Source organism: Patescibacteria group bacterium (assembly GCA_035283225.1). Taxonomy (GTDB): domain Bacteria; phylum Patescibacteriota; class Microgenomatia; order UBA1400; family CG1-02-47-37; genus DATEUG01. Next base: position 830 of record DATEUG010000122.1, read on the forward strand.
GCTGACCGAGATTAAAGGCCGGGTCAGGCCAAAGATCAAAAGCACATTTAAAGCCGGCACCATCGGCAGCCAGATTTCGCCCAAAAATAACTTGACCAAAAATGGGGCCGTTAAATAAACGCCGGCGGCAAACAGCCCGCTTAAAGTAAAAGTCACTGCCAAAGCTTTAATTAAGCCCCGCTTTAACCTGACAATATCAGTCTGGATGGTGGCAAAAATCGGGAAGATAATTTGGTAGATAAGCCCTGCCCCTTCGGTGGTAGGCAAGTTGGAAATTTTGTAAGCGGTTTGGTAGAGTCCCAAAGGTTGGGCCCCTAAAGCTTTACTGACCAGAAAATCGTCTCCCTGATCAGTCAAAAAGGATAAAAATGTGCCCACCGTCACCCACTTGCCGTAGGTATAAAGCTCTTTGAGCTTGTTGAAGCTGGCGCCAACAAAATTGGACTTAACCATAATTAAAGAAGTCACCATGGCGGTTAAGCCGCCAACCACCACCCCCAAAGGCAAAGCCAGCATGTTTCTTAAAGTTAGGGTTAAAACTATGGTGGCTAAAGCTTCAGCAATTGAAGAGATTGATTGATAGGTAAACTCTTTGCCGTAAAGAAGCTGACGCCGAAATAACACCACTGCCGGGTTGATTAAGCCTTTTAATAGCGGGGTTAACGCCACTAGCCTGATCGGCAAGACTAAATCCTCGCCGTAAAACCGGGACACGAACGGCGCTAACAGCCATAAAGCTAGCGAAATGACTAAACCGCGCAGAAACAAGGTCACCCAGGCGGTAGAAAAATACTGGCCCGGGTCTTTTTTGGTTTGGATCAAAGCTTGGTTAATCCCCGATTCTAAAGCCACTTCCAAAAGTCCGTAGGGGAGCATGATGATACCAAACAGTCCCAAATCCCGCGGGGTTAAAATCCGGGCGATGACCAAAAGCTTAAAAAAAGCAAAGGCCTTAATCACCAAGCGCAAGGACCCGAGCCAAAAAGCCCCCTGAAAGCTTTTATTCCTCAGCTCGTTTTTTACCGGAGTCATTGCCTGCCCGCCTTTGGAGGGAAATTTTTCACCGCTTTAATGATTTTATTCTGGTCGGCTTTGGTCAAATCCGGGAAAATCGGCAGCAACACCATCTCTTTCCAGACTCTTTCGGTTACTGGAAGCTCACGTTTGAATTTTTTAAACAACGGGTAAAAGTGGTTGGGGTAGTAATGGACATTGGCTGAGATTTGCTGGACGCCAAGATACTCAATCAATCGGTCTCTTTTGGCCGGGGCAACCTTAATCACAAAATTATGATGTGACGATTTGGCCCAAGATTTCATCGCTAAAGTGGTGACGCCGGGCAAGTTTTTAAATGCCTGGTAATAGCGTTTGGCCACAGCCGCTCTTTTGGCATTAGTTAGTTTTAATTTGTCAAACTGTACCAGCCCGATTGAAGCCGCCAAATCATTCATCTGGTATTTGTAGCCTAACTCTTTCACCTGATATTCCCACTTGTGGCTGATCCTTTTTTGGCCATAGCGGCTCCAGGTGGAACTGGTAATCCCCGACCAGGACAATAAGCGGATCCTGTTGGCCAAAGCTTTGGAGTTAGTCACCACCATGCCGCCGTCTGCAGTCGTGATGTTTTTGATGGCAGCAAAAGAAAAGCAACCCATGGTACCCCAACCGCCGACGTGTTTTTGGTAATAATACGATCCGGCAGCGTGGGCGCAGTCTTCGATTAGGGCAATTTTTTTGCCGCGAATGCTCTTTAAAATTGGTTTTAGGTCCACCGGGTGGCCGCCGTAATGCATCACTACGATTGCCTTTGTCCGGCGGGTAATTTTTTTAACTACGTCTTTCGGATCAACGCCGAAAGTATCCGGGTCAACGTCAGCCCAAACCGGCTTACCCCCGGCAAGAAGGATCGCTTGACTGCCGGCCACAAAGGTTAAAGATGGGGCAATCACTTCATCGCCGGGCTTGATGGTGGTTAACAAGCTTAAATGGAGTGAAGCGGTAGCCGAGTTTAAAGCCACCGCATACTTGGTGCCGGTAAGATTGGCC
>DATEUG010000123.1:0-2426 GCA_035283225.1 Patescibacteria group bacterium
CTTAAAGATCAAATCAAAATTGCCAATTGGTAGCGGTTTGGGTTCATCAGCAGCGTTGGCCACCGCTTTGGTTTGGGCATTAAAACCAAGTTTATCGGTGCAAGCAAAGAATCGCCTAGTTAAAATTATCGAAGATTACCAACACGGTCAATCAAGCGGCGTGGACCAGGTAATTGTTAGGCAGGGCGGGATGCTGAAATTCCAAAGGGGCAAGTTTAAGCCGGTTAAACTTAAAGTAAAACAGGCGATTTTAATTGACAGCGGTCGGCCTAAAGAAACAACCGGAGAAATGGTTAAGAACGTGGCTGAAAAAAAACCAGTGACAATTTTGAAAAAAATCGGCCAGATTGCCGATAATTGGAGTCCAGGGTTGATAAAAGAAAACGAGTGGTTGCTTGAGCAACTGGGAGTTGTCGGCCAAAAAGCCCAAAAAATAATTCGCCAAATTGAAGTTATTGGCGGAATGGCAAAAGTCTGCGGCGCCGGGGGCATTAAAGCCGGATCGGGAATGTTGCTGGCGCACCATCAAGATCAAGGCAAGCTTTTAAAGCTTATTAAACAAAAACACTGGCGCTATTTAAAAGTTAGCTTGGGAGAGCCGGGGGTCCGTTATGAGAAAAATTAGTTTTAACGCCCCGGGAAAGTTATTGCTTTTGGGTGATCACGCCGCGGTTTATGGCAAACCTTGTTTGGTGGCGGCAATTAATAAGTTTGTAACAGTAACCGTAAGCGACAATTTAACCAAAGAGTCGGCCTTTGTGGCTGCCGCCAAGAAATTATTTGAGCAAAAATACGGTCCAGTTAAATCAGGTTTTAAGATAACTGGCTTTGATTCCCGCTATGGTTTGGGCAGCTCGGCGGCGGTAACGGTGGCGGTGGCAAAAACAATGTTTAAACTAAAAGGAATTAAACCTACCAATAAACAACTGTTTGATTTTTGTTACCGGGTGGTTTTAAACGTTCAGGGTTTGGGTAGTGGTTTTGATCTGGCGGCGACAGTTTGGCGCGGAGTGATTTATTTTGTCACCGGCGGCAAAAAAATTTATCGTTTGCCAATTGAACAATTACCCCTTGTGGTGGGCTATAGCGGCGTTAAGGCCGATACGGTGACAATGGTTAAAAAGGTGGCGGCCAGAATCACGCCCGGATTTTTAAACCGTTCGACCAAAATCGTCAATCAGGCCAAAATTCTTCTGGGGCAAAAAAATTGGCCGGTCGCGGGAGAATTAATGAATCAAAATCAAAAACTTTTAAAACAAATTGGCGTTTCCACCCCCAAGTTGGATAAGTTGATTAACGCTAGCCTTGAAGCCGGCGCTTACGGGGCCAAACTTTCCGGAGCCGGCGGCGGGGATTGCATGATTGCCCTGGTGGCGGCCAACCGTCGCCAAGTTGTTGAGCAAGTCATTGCCCGAGCCGGCGGCCAAGTCTTAAAGATCCGGCTGGCGCTATGAAAGCAACCGTTTTTGCACCAGTTAATGTGGCGTTAATTAAATATTGGGGTAAAGCCGATGCCAAATTACGTTTGCCGGCGAATGCTTCATTGTCAGTGAATTTAACTAACTTGGGCACCACCACAACGGTTGAGTGGGTTAAAAATTTAAGCCACGACCAGGCCGATGAACGAATGGCGAAGCATTTAAATCTGATCAGAAAATTGGCCAAGCTTGATTTAAAAACCAGGGTGATAACGAAAAATAATTTTCCGGCCTCAACAGGTTTATCGTCCTCGGCTTCGGGTTTTGCCGCCTTAACTTTAGCGACTGCCGTTGCCGCCGGACTTAAGCTGTCGCAAAAAGATTTATCACGCCTGGCTCGTCTTGGTTCTGGTTCGGCCTCCAGGAGCATTCCCGATGGCTGGGTGGAGTGGGTGGTGGGCAACGACTCGACTTCTTACGGAAAAACAATTTTTCCTGTTAATCATTGGGACTTAAGAATTTTAGTAGTAATTTTAAGTCGAAAAAAGAAAACGGTTAGTTCCGCTCGCGGCCAGGAACTGGTTCATACCAGCCCGTTTTATCAGGCAAGGCTTAAAGGGGTCCCGGCCAAAATCCAAGCGATTAAACAAGCGATCAAACAAAGAAATTTTAAAAAAACGGGCGAGATTATTGAGGCGGATTGCCTAAGCATGCACCAGGTAATGAAAACACAGCGGCCGGCGTTAAACTACCTGTTGCCAAAAACAGAATTGGTGATGGGAGCGATAAGAAAATGGAGAAGAGAAGGGTTGGAGAGCTACTTTACGGTTAATACCGGTCAAAACGCGTTTGTCTTTTGCCAACCAAAAGACGAGCAAAGATTGATGGCCAAGCTGAAGAATTTTAAAGGAGTGATTGAAGTAAGGCGAGACAGAATCGGCCCTGGGGCGAGGATCGTTTAGGCTCGGCATACGAAATTTTGCAGTGCTCACGCGTCGCCACATAGAT
>DATEUG010000124.1:0-13179 GCA_035283225.1 Patescibacteria group bacterium
TCATAAATTGGTTGTTTTTGGCATTACAGGCATCACACACCGGGTGTGTGATAGAGAGGTTTACCGCTTCGGCGATTGCTTCTTGCGTCGAGACTTGCCGCCCATGCCGACTTTGCGGCGCTCTCTTTTCCGAGGATCGCGGGTAAGTAAACCGGCTTTTTTCAAAGGGGTTCTAAATTTCTCGGCATTTAATTTCACCAAAGCGTTAGATAAACCCAGTAACACTGCCGCCAGCTGGCTGACTTTGCCTGAACCGGAGACTTTGATGGTGGCGTGATATTTATCAACGCCGTTAACCGCCTCAAATGGAGCCAGCAATAGTTTTTGACTGACCGCACCGGGGAAATATTTATTTAAAGGCACACCGTTAACCAAAATCTCACCTTGGCGGCGAAACAGACGTATCCGGGCAACGGCCCGCTTTCGCCGACCATGGGCGAAGATATAATTAGGCTTTGCCATTGAATTTGTCCTTATAAATATGCTCGCTGCCGGGAAATACTTTCAACCGATTTAGTCTCGGTTCCCGTAATTTGTTTTTCGGCAGCATCCGGCTGACAGCCAACTCAATTACTTTCCGGGAATCTTTTTCCATTTGCTTGCCTAAAACAATCTGTTTGTGGCCACCCGGATAATTGGAATGGCGATGATAAATTTTTTGCATCAGCTTCCTGCCGGTAACGGCAACATTATCGCTGTTAACCACCACCACATAATCACCGCAATCAAGATTGGGGGTAAAGTAAGTTTTGTGCTTACCGATTAATTTTTGAGCGATACCACTGGCCATTCTACCCAAAATTGCCCCTTTGGCATCTACCAGATGCCAGGCGCGTTGAATTTCTTTTTGAGTGGTAACGCGGGTAATCATTTGGTTTTTTGTTTCGGTTTTTTACCCGCCTGCATCGCCTTCGGCGAAGCCTTGGCGGGCAGGTCAATCAGTTCAAGTTTAGCCATCATGGCGTTATCACCGCGTCTCCTGCCCAAACGGACCAGGGTGGTAAAGCCGCTAAATCTAGTTTTGTTTCTGCCAGCGATATCATCAAAAAGTTTGTTGACCGCTTTTTTGTCCGGCAAAAACGCTAACACCCGGCGCCGGGCCGAAAGGGAACCGGCTTTGGCCTTGGTAATTAACTTGTCCACCAACCCCCTGATGGTTTTGGCCTTGGCCTCAGTGGTATTTAAGCGCTCGTTTAAAATTAACGAACGGATTAACCCTTTGATCAGGGCCTGACGCTGGTTGGTGTTCCGGCCTAATTTCCGGCCGGCTTTACGATGTCGCATATAAATTTAGGCGACGGTGACGCCTTTTTCTTTCAGTTTGTCGATGATAATATCCACCGACTTGCCGCCCAAGTTTTTGACTTTGGCAATGTCGCTTTTTGAGGCCTCAGCCAAATCCTTGACTGTGGCGTAACCGCCTCGCCTTAAGGCGTTGGCGATTCTGGTCGGCAAATCCAACTCCTCAACCGACAACTTTAGGGCCTCATTTCCCTCCCCTTCGACTGCGCTCAGGGCAGGGACTTCTTCTTTTTCAAAAGTTGGCTCGGTAATCTGCTTGAATGAAGCGATTAAAACCTTAGCCGCTTGGTTTAATGCTTCTGACGGCTTGACCGTGCCGTCGGTAAAGATTTCCAGAATCAACTTATCCAGATCGGTCCGCCTGCCGACTCTAGCGGTCTCAATGGTGTAGTTAACCCTGACAACCGGCGAAAAAGTGGCATCGAGCATAATCTCGCCCAGAGTTTTTTCGCTTTTTTCTACGGCAGCTTGGTAACCGTAACCGGTTTCCACTGTCATCTTGACGTTTAACTTAGCCTTACTGTCGGCTAAATTAGCCAAGACCAGGTCTTTATTGATCACGGCAACGTTGGCCGGAGTTTTAAGGTTTCCGGCTTTAACCTTGCCTGAACCTGTGGCAGAAAGGCTAATCTCCACCGGTTTGTCGCCGGCATATTTAAGCCGCACCTGCTTTAAGTTTAAAATTAGCTCAACCACATCCTCGCGCATGCCGGATAAAGTGGTGAATTGATGGGTCACACCGGCAACGGTAGCGGCGGTAATGGCCGCACCCGGTAAAGATGACAATAATACCCTTCTTAAGGCATTGCCGACTGTCCGGCCGTAACCCGGCTCCAGAGGGGAAAGTTCAAACTTACCGTAGTCCTTAGTTTGGACAATGGCGGTGGTTTTAAAATTGGTTTTGAGCATAAAGCTCCTTTCTATCTCGAGTAATACTCGACTATTAATTGTTCTTGGACGTTAATGTCAATTTCTTCGCGTTTCGGCAAACGCTCTAGTTTAGCCGACAAGGCTTTCTTTTTCAACCATTTGGGGGTTATTTGCTCTTTATTGTTTAAAACTGCTTCAACTTGGGGAATTTTAGCCGCTTTCGGATTTAAAGACACCACTTGTTCCTGTTTAACCAAGTATGAGGGGATATCGACTTTGGCTCCGTCAACCAAAACGTGGCCGTGGTTGACTAGTTGACGGGCTGAAGCCCTGGTAGGAGCAAAGCCGGCCCGGAAAATTAAGTTGTCCAGGCGCGACTCTAAAAGCTGTAACAGCTTTTCTCCGGTAGCGGCCGGCACTTTTCTGGCAGATTCGTAGTAACGACGAAATTGCCGCTCGCTTAAGTCGTAAATCGCCCTTAGCTTTTGCTTTTCTTTTAACTGGATGCCAAAATCTGAAGCCCGGCGGGTAAATTTTTGCCCGTGCTGACCGGGAGCATAAGGTTTTTTGGCTAAAATTTTGTCCAGTTTTTTCTGACCAAAGATATTCTCGTTATACTTTCTGGCGATTTTGGCACGACTACCGATAGTTCTAGTCATCTTTAGCCTCTCCGCCTCTTTTTGGCCCGAGCGCCGTTATGGGGAATCGGAGTGACGTCGGCAATTTGAGTAATTTTTAAGCCCGAGGCTTTTAAAACCCCTAAGACTGCATCCCGGCCAGACCCTGGTCCCTTGATAAACACTGCCGCCGTAGTCAGCCCCGCCTCTTTGGCTTTTTTAACCACTGCTTCAATAGCGGTGGTGGCGGCAAAAGGGGTGGATTTTCTGGAACCCTTAAAGCCGGCCAAACCTGTCGAGCCCCAGCAAATTACCTGACCCCGATCATCAGTGACCGAAATCAAGGTGTTATTGAAAGTGGCAGTGACGTAAATTCTTCCGGTCGAAACAGCCATATTATTTCTTCTCCTGTGGTTTCGCTTCTTCGATCTTAGCTGATTCTTCTTTCTTTAAGGCACCGACTGTCATTCTTTTACCTCGTTTGGTCCGGGCATTGTGTCTGGTTCGCTGCCCCCTGGCCGGCAATTTGGCCGCGTGCCGGGCGCCCCGGTAAGTAGACAGCTGTCTTAAGCGCTTAATGTTCTCAGTAACAATTTTTCTTAAAGCCCCCTCTGTGGGCACAGTGTCAACCGCTTTTTGTAAACGGTTGATTTCGTCGGCCGATAACTGGCTCGTCCGTTTATCTCCGGAAACGTTGGCTAACTTTAAAATTGAGTCAACATTTTGCCGACCGATGCCAAAGACATAAGTTAAGGCAATTTCGGTGCGCTTATTAGCAGGAATGTCAGTTCCGGAAATTCGGGCCATAGTTAACCTTGACGCTGTTTGTGACGGGGATTATCACAAATAACATAAATCCGACCCTTGCGGCGGACAATTTTACATTTTTGACAGCGTTTTCTTACTGATGCTTGTACCTTCATAGAAGACTAAGTCTCTCGATAAACGATCCTGCCCCTAGCCTCATCGTAAGGGGTAAGTTCGACCTTAACTTTGTCTCCCGGTAATACCCGGATGCGGTAAAGCCGCATTTTTCCGGCCAGGTGACAAAGGATGATTTTGTCTGAATTGTCAAGTTTGACTTTAAAAGTAGTGTTGGGAAGAGCTTCAAGGACTACCCCGTCAACCTCAATTGCGTCTGCTTGAGACATTAATGGTGTATTATATCAAACATTTGTCAAAATAACAGGGGTTTTCGGAGTCGTTAGAATAGTCTCTTCAAACACAGCGGTTATCTTACCATCCTTACTTGAAATCGTCCAGTGATCATCAGGGTCGGTGACTGTCTCCGGCCGGCCGGCTAAATAAATTGCTTCCACGGCTAAAGTCATCCCTGGTTTAATTGGCGGAGTTTGACTAATTGGTTTGGCCACAAAGCAGGGAATGGTGGGTTCTTCGTGAAGTTGCCTGCCTACCCCATGCCCGGTTAAGTTTAAGGCGGGCGAGTAACCAGCGGTTTTTACTACCTCCTCAATTGCCAAAGAGATATGACCAATTCTATTGCCAACCGTGGCCGCCGCAATGCCCTTTTTAAGCGCTTCTTTGCCCGCTGCCAAAAACTTTTCATGAGCCGGATAATGACCGCTGCCGGCAATAAAGCTAATTGAGGTATCGGTATGATAGCCCTGGTAATAAATGCCGACATCAATAGAAACAATGTCGCCGTCTTTTATTGCTGTTTCGTCAGGCACACCGTGAACCAAGCCTTCGTTTAGGTTGATGCAGGTCGCCCAGAAATAACCGGGGACCGTGGCAAACGACGGTTTGCCACCTACCGCTTTGATTAAAAATTGCGCCTCTTTCTCAATTTCAGATAACTTCACTCCTGGTTTTGCCATTTGAACTAATTGTTTCTTTACGGCAGATAGCTTTCTACCTCCCGCAACCATCGCCCGATTAATCATTAACCGCAACCAACACCTGGTCTAATTGTTTAAACAGCGAGGCTTCGTCGGTATTATTAGTCACCAAAAAATCAGCCATGGCAATCGGCCCACCCTTGTTGAGGTTGACAATCTCGGCCACATCCCTCTCTTGCGCCTGAACTTGGCTTAAAGGCCTTATTTTTCTTTGCCGTAACCGCTTGAAGCGTACGGCCGGCATCGCATAAACTGCCAGCAACTTAAGACCGGCAAACTTATCCTTAAGGTAGGCAAACTCCTCCCACGAATAAAGGCCATCTAAAATCACCAGCCTGGATCGGCTTAACGCCTCGTTGATTTGAGATTCGATCTTGATCGCATAAGCGGCCATACCCAGTTCTTGTCTTAGCTTTTCCCTAAAGGCTTTTTCATTTTCCGGATTAATGGCAAGGCCTTTTTGTTTTAAGCCCTCATCGGTGACCGCTCCGAATCTGATTACCGGATAACTTTTTTTTGAAAAATATTCAGCCGCTGCCGATTTGCCGGCACCCGGCATGCCGACTATTGCCAGAATTGTCTGATTGCTATTCATGCTTTAGAAACTACCGCTTCGATATCCTTAAAAATTGCCTCGATCGATTGTTCGCCGTTAATCGTTTTTAATAAACCTTGTTCTTTGTAGAAGTTTAAAACGTCGGCCTCCTGCTCCCGATAAATTTTTAAGCGGCTGGCGATTTTTTCCGGGGTATCATGGAGGCTGCCGTCAGGATTGGTGCGGCCCCTTTTAGCTAAACGCTTGATTGACTCGGCCTCGGATACTTCCAGATAAAAAACCAGGTTTAGTTTTTTACCGTATTTATCCAGTTTCTCGGCTAAAAACAAAGCCTGAGACTTGTTTCTGGGAAAACCGTCAAGAATAAAACCGTCGACCACATCAGCTTCTTTCAAACGCACTTTCCATAAAACAAACATTTCCGAGTCGGCCACATAATGGCCAACGCTTAAGGCCTCACGACAGATGTCGCCCATGATCCCCTTATCCTGCTCGGCATACTTTCTCACCAAATCGCCAGAACCCAAATAAGGCAACTTTAATTTCTCGGCCAACATCTTGGCCTGGGTGCTTTTGCCTGACCCTTCCGGGCCGTAAAAAATGATAAACATTATAGAAACCTTTCGTAGTTACGCATCACTAATTGAGCCTCTAAACCCTTGCTCACTTCCAAAATTACTGAGACGACGATCAAAATACCGGTGCCGCCAATGGTTAAAGTGGTAATCCCGGTAAGTTGTTGGGCAATCGAGGGTAAAATCGCAATTAATCCCAAAAATAGGGCGCCGGCTAAGGTAATCCTGTTTAAGACATGATTTAAATAGTCGGCGGTGGGGCGGCCGGGACGAATCCCGGGAAGAAAGCCGCCGTATTTTTTGATTTCATCAGCAATTTTTTCCGGGTTAAAAGTGACGGCAGTGTAAAAGTAGGTAAAACCAATCACCAAAAAGAAATAAATCAGATGATACCAAGGACGGTTTGGGTCAAATAATCTGACCAGGGTGCCGGCAAAAGCGTTCAATGCCGGCTGATTTAACTGCAACAAGTATTGACCAACAACTGATGGCATCACGACGAGTGAAACGGCAAAAATAATCGGAATCACTCCGGCTTGATTAACCCGCAGGGGCAGGTGAGTGGATTGGCCACCTGAATTTAAACGTCGGGCATAGCGAACGGTAATTTGCCGAGTGGCTTCATTGACGGCCACAATCCCGGCAATCACCATTAGGCCAAGAATCAGAAAGGTTGCCAAGCTAAATAGGTTCAGAGTCTGGCTAATGGCCGTTGTCTGCCACAAACTAATCGGCAACCGGCCGACAATGCCGGCAAAGATTAACAAAGAAATGCCATTGCCGATGCCGTATTCAGTTAATAACTCTCCCAACCACATTAAAAGCACGGTTCCGGCGATCATTGTCGCCACAATCGTAATGATTGATACCGGATTGGCAATTGTTAACAAGCCTTGATTTCTTAAAAGTAACACCATCCCAATGGATTGAACGGCTGATAAAGGAATAGTTAATAAGCGGGTATACTGGTTAATCCGCTCCCGGCCGTACTCACCCTCCTTAGACAATTCTTCCAGTTTGGGGAAAATCATCGTCAAAAGCTGTAAGACAATCGAAGCGTTAATGTAGGGAGCCAGTCCCAAGGCCATGATCGAAAAGTTAGCCAAGGTTCCGCCCGAAAAAATATCTAAAAGGCCCAACAATTGATTGCCGCTAAAAAGCTGTTTTAAGGCTTGCGTGTCTACCCCGGAAACCGGTACATGAGCTAAAAACCTAAAAATTACAAAGATGCCCAGGGTAATCAGTAGCTTTCGCTTTAAATCTTTAATTTTAAAAGCATTGATCACGGACTGGAAAAAATTGGCCATTTATTTCTTTTTGGCTACGGTCACCTTTTTTGGCTTAGCCACTTTGGCTTCGGCAGATTTGCTCATTGGTAATTTAATGGTCAGCTTCTTTTCTAATTCGCCGTCACCCAAAATTTTCACCGGAACGTTTTTATCGGCAATAAAACCATGCTTCACTAAAGCCTCAGCGTCAACCACAGTGCCAGCCGGCAAACGATTTAAATCTTTAAGGTTAAAAATTACCGGCCGATTTGTATTTTGCGATTTAAACCTTAATTTGCCCCTCAGCATCGGCAATCTTCTGATTAAACTTTTTCGCATCTTGGTGCCTTCAAAATAAAGGGGCATTTTGCCGCGGCTTTTTTGGCCTTTTTGGCCCCGACCACTGGTGTGGCCGCCTTTACCGGAACCGTAGCCTCTGCCTAATCGTTTGCTTTTTGGCATACTTTAGCTTAAGTCTTTCTCTAAACTTTTTAAAGCGGCAATGGTGCAATAAACATTGGTAGCTTTGTTCCTGGTGCCCAAAACCTTAGAAGAAACGTCTTTGACTCCGGCCGCCTCCATCACTGACCTAACCGCGCCGCCGGCAATAACGCCTGAGCCGGGAGGAGCCGGTTTTAATAAAATCTCGGCAGCGCCAAATTTAAATCTGATGTCGTGAGGCAACGTCGTCCCCTTCATCGGCACTTTAAATAAGTTATTTTTGGCTCTTCTGACCCCCTTTTTGATGGATGATAAAACGTCACCGGCTTTCCCTAGGCCCACACCCACCCTGCCTTTTCGATCACCCACCACCATTAATACCGAAAAACCGATTTTGTTGCCACCCTTGGTCTTTTTTGACACCCGATTAACCTGGATGACTTTTTCAGCAAATTCTTTGTCTTGCTGTTGGCCGCCCCGGCCACCTTGATTTCTGTTGCGATTTTGATTTTGAAACATAATTAGAATTGTAACCCGGCAGCTCTGGCAGCATCAGCCAGAGCTTTTACTTTACCATGATACTTATATTTACTCCGGTCAAAAACTACCAAGGTTACTTTTTTCTTTAAAGCGTTTTTGGCTACAGCCTCACCGACCACTACCGGATCTTCACCCTTGGCTGAAGCCAAAGTTACACCCTTCTCGTCGTTAATCACCTGAGCGTAAATATATTTATTGGACCGAAACACGGATAAGCGCGGCCGCGAACTGCTGACGCGGATTTTTCGTCTGACCCGAATTTGTCTTTGAAGCACATGTGGTGAGCGTAGTCGAACCATATTTGTTAGGGCGTGCCGGCGGCCTTAACCGCTTTGCCTGGCTTTAATTTAACTACTTCACCCAGATAACGAATGCCTTTACCTTTGTAGGGATCGGGCAATCTTAATTTTCTTAAATTAGCGGCCACTTGGCCAACCAAATATTTATCGGCGCCGGTGACGGTAATCGTTTTTTGCTCTTCGACCGCGAAACTAATCCCCTCGGGAGCGACAAAAACTACCGGGTGGGAAAAACCTAAAGACATTTCCAGACTTTTATCTTTTAGATTAGCCCTAAAACCGGTACCGACCAATTCTAATTTTTTAACAAACCCTTCAGTCACACCGACAATCAGGTTATTAATTAAACTCCGCCACAGACCGTGGAGGGCGGTGGTTTTTTGGTTTTTTGCAATCGACACCAACACTTGGTTGTCTTTAACCTCAACTTTAATCTCTTTGGGTAAACTGGCCGAAAGCTCAGCTTTATCTGATTTAACTACCAGGTGGCTACCGGTTAAGGTAACGGTTACCTTTTCGGGAATGGTGATGGGTTGACGTCCGATTCGGCTCATATTTAAGTTAAGCGGCAAACTACCTCGCCGCCAAGGTTTTGTTTCAAAGCTTCAGGTAAAGTTAATAAGCCTTTTGGGGTGGATAAAATGATTATCCCCAGACCACGCCTTAAGTAGGGCAATCTATCAGTTGAGGCATAAATTCTGGCTCCGGGCCGGGAAATGCGTTTAATTGTTTTTAGTCCCGGCCGCTTATGATCATATTTTAAGACCACTTCTAAATTAACTTTGGGTTTTTTTCCGGTCAGCTTCACTTCGCTGACAAATCCGTGCTTGAGCATCAGCTTTAAAAGCGCCTCTTTTAAACGGGAGTGGGGCACAACCACTAGCTTTTTTTTGGCTAAATAAGCGTTTCTTAATCTGGTTAATAAATCGGCAATTGGATCTGAGGTCATAAAGTTTACCAGCTAGCCTTGGTTACCCCCGGCAGCTCGCCTTTGTGGGCTAATCTTCTAAAACACAACCGGCAAATACCAAAAGTGCGCATGTAAGCCCTCGGCCGACCGCACAATTTACAGCGGTTAACCCACCGAGTTGAAAATTTCGGTTTTTTTGCCTGTTTGGCCCAATATTTAACTTTAGCCATTTTTTACAAAGGGTGTCCCCAATAAAGTTAATAACGCGCGAGCTTCCTCGTTGCTTTTGGCAGTGGTGACAATCGTCACCTGCAAGCCCCGAATCTGGTCGATTGTATCATAGTCAACCTCGCGAAAAACGATCTGCTCTTTAAAGCCTAAAGAGTAGTTGCCCCGACCGTCAAAGGCAGAAAGCGGTAACCCTTGAAAATCACGAACCCGGGGTAAAACGATGCTGATTAATTTATCCAAAAATTGATACATCCGCTCACCCCGTAAGGTAGCCGCCGCGCCGATCGGATCATTTTTCCTGGTCTTAAAAGCGGCAATCGCTTGGCGGGCCCGGGTAATTAAGGCTTTTTGACCGGCAATCAAGCTTAATTGATCCGCCACTTTTTGGGCCACCCCTTTATCACCCGCTCCTTCTTTAATACCCATGTTTAGAACGATTTTACTAACTTTGGGTACCGCCAAAGAATTGGTTAAATTTAATTCTTTTTTTAGCGCCGGCACTACTTCTTTGAGATATTTTTCTCTTAAACGATTCATATTGTTTTTTTACACTTTACGCAAACTCTTGATTTATTAACGCGGGTTAGTTTATGACATTTTGGACAAATTAATTGGACCTTGGCAACGTTTAAGGGTTTGGTTAGCTCAAGAATCTGTCCCGGCTGATCTTTGCCGGTTTTTTTGACGTGTTTTTTGTAGACATTAACGCCGGTAACGACGACGGCAAATTTTGCCGGCAGAACTTTCTCGATTTTGCCCACCTTGCCGCTGTCTTTGCCTAAGACCACCCTGACCTGATCGCCGACTTTTAACTTCATAATACCTCAGGTGCCAAAGAGGCAATTTTGTTATAACCTAATTCTTTGATTTCACGGGCGATGGGTCCGAAAATCCGGCTGCCTTTTGGTTCTTTGGCGGCCACGTTTTCCAAAATGACCGCCGCATTGTTGTCAAAGCGGATGTAAGACCCGTCTGGCCTTTGCCATTCTTTTTTAAGTCTGACCACAACCGCCTTAACCACTTCGCCGCTAGTGACCTGACCGTGGGGAGTGGCGGCTAAAATCGAACAAGTGACTAAATCGCCGATATAGCCAAAACGCCGCTTTGAACCACCATGAACTAAAATCACTCTTAGTTTTTTGGCGCCGGTGTTGTCGGCTGATTCTAAAATTGTTCTTAGTTGAATCATAATTTTTTGATTACTTGCCAGCGCTTTCTTTTGCTGACTGGTTTTCCTTCCGCAATTAAGACTCTATCGCCCGGCTTAACGGTGATGGTGCAGTGAGTTAAGTATTTTTTTCTCCGGGTGATGGTTTTTTTATAAATCGGGTGAGTCCAGCGCCGGACCACCTCAACTGAGGCAGTTTTAGCGTCACTCACTTTAACGACTTTACCGATTAATTGTTTCATAGTTTTGTTTTAATCAGGGCAATTTGGTATTTTAATAAACCCAAAGTGCTGGTTTTCTTAAGCTTTCCTGCTGCTAAATCCAATCTGGCTTGGCTTAGTTTTTCTTTCATGAGTTTAATCTCCTTGTTTAATTCTGGCTTAGTTTTATTGATTAGTAGCTCCCTGTCTTGTTTTTTCATAGAGCGTGTTTACTGATAATTTGGGTTTTGAAGCCAATTTTTTGAGCGGCTAATTTTAAAGACTCATTGGCTATATCTTGAGTCACCCCGCCTAATTCAAATAAAACTCTTCCCGGCCGAACCACGCAAACATAACCTTCAATTTCTCCCTTACCGCCGCCCATTCTCACCCCGGCGCCTTTTTTGGTGTAAGACTTATCAGGAAATACCCGCACCCAAAGCCGACCAACTCTTTTAGTATGATGGCTGATCGTTTTTCGGGCCGCCTCAATTTGCCGGGCTGATAACCAGCCCCGGCCGATGGCTTTAAGGCCGAAGTCACCGAAAGCCAAAGTGGCGCCTTTATATGACTTGCCGCCCATCGAGCCCCTGAAGGATTTTCTATATTTTTGTCGTTTTGGCTGCAGCATATTTATCTAATCTCTCCCTCGCCTTTATAAATCCAAACTTTAATCCCGACATAGCCAAACTTGGTAAACGCCGGCTGTTCAAAATAATCAATGTCTGCCCTAAGGGTGGAAAGAGGGACGCTGCCTTGGGTGTATTTTTCGCGTCTTGAAATTTCGGCTCCACCCACCCGGCCGGACAAAACAATTTTGACACCTTGCGCGCCGGCAGACATGACTTTTTCCAAAGCCTGACTCACTGCCCGCCGGTGAGGATAACGCTTAATCATTTGGTCGGCTATCCGCAAACCCACTAACCGGGATGATAAGTCCGGTTTTTTTACTTCAACCACATTTAATTCAAACTTGGGCGGTTTTTTTACTTTTCGGCCAGAGGCCGATCCGCCTCTGGCGGGGGCCGAGACCAGTTTTCCGGCAATTTCTTTTTTTAACTCTTCCAGTCCCGAACCGCCCCGGCCAATCACCACTCCCGGTCGGGCCACATGAACGGTTAGACTAACCGTGTTGATGGAGCGGTCAATCTGAACTTTGGTAATGCCGGCTAATTTTAAGCGCTCGAATAAAAATTCCCTGAGCTTTAAATCTTCCAGCAAAAATTTGTGGTAATCCTGACCCGTGGCAAACCAGTTGGAGGCCCAACCATACTGGGGTCCTAACCGAAAACCGTGCGGATTAACTTTTTGTCCCATGTTTCCCTTTCGACTCCAAAACCACCTTAACGTGACTGGTTCTTTTGTAAATGCTGTGAGCCCGACCGCGAGATACCGGCTGGAAGCGCTTATAAGTCGGACCCTCGTCCACGATTAAGCTTTTAAGCTTTAATTCGTCTTTAGGTAGATTGAAGTTGTTAACCGCGTTAGCCACTGCCTGTTTTAAGGTTTTGGCAATGGGGACAGCGCCGCGTTTATTTAAGTTTTTTAACTGAATTAAGGCCTCGTCCGGGCTTAAATGGCGGACGGCATCGGCCACCAGCCGCAACTTTCTGGGACTGGTACGAATGAATTTAGAAGAGGCGGTAATTAACATAGGTTTAGGTTTTGGTGACAAGCCTTTTCACCATCTTGCCATGGCCTCTAAAAACTCGGGTGGGTGAAAATTCGCCCAAGCGGTGCCCCACCATGGCTTCATTGATAAACACGTCAATAAACTTTTTACCGTTGTGAATCGAAAAAGTAACGCCGACAAAGTCGGGTGAAATCTGGCTTGATCGCGACCAAGTCTTGATCGGCTCTTTTTTGCCGCTTAATTTCATCGCCGCCACCTTTTTGGTTAGACGCTCGTCAACGAATGGTCCTTTTTTACTGCTACGCATAAGTTTTCCTTCTATCTTTTAAAATATGTTTATTGCTGTATTTTTTCCGGCTCCGGGTTTTTTTGCCCAGCGTCTTTTTGCCCCAAGGCGACAAAGGTGATGGCCGGCCAATACCGCTCCTGCCTTCACCGCCGCCGTGAGGATGAGCATTAGGATGCATTGCCACCCCCCGAACCGATGGCCGAATGCCCAGGTGGCGTTTGCGACCGGCTTTGCCTAAACGGATGTTTTTGACATCGGGGTTACTAAGTTCGCCAATTGTAGCATAGCAGGAAAGATTAATTTCCCTGACTTCGCCTGAAGGAAGCTTGATGTTGGCAAACTTGTCTTTGCTTTGAATGATAGCGCTAACGCCGGCTGAACGGACTAATTGTCCGCCCTTGCCCGGAGTCAACTCTAAGTT
>DATEUG010000125.1:0-5296 GCA_035283225.1 Patescibacteria group bacterium
GTAAATCGTGATCCCTTTACATTTTAAACGCCAGGCCAATAGGTAAGCCTTTTTAATATCGGCCGGTGTGGCCAGGTGGTTGAAGTTAACGGTTTTGGAAACGCTGTTGTCAAAGTGTTTTTGCCAGGCGGCTTGAATTCGAACATGGTACTCCGGCTCAATGTCGTGAGTGGTCACCAAAACTTGACGCATAGAAGAAGGGATTACTTTAATGTTTTTGGCACTTCCCTCAACTGCCGCCTGTTCCAAAATCTGCAGTTTTTGCTTGGGGGTGAAGTTTTTATCCAAATAGCGCTCAAACTCAGCATCAACAATCTTTAAGCTTTTGGTGGGGCGGTTGCGTGAGTCGTCCTCAAAAAAAGTATTTCTTAGGGTGACTAAAGAAAACACTGGCTCAATCCCCGAAGAACAGTCGGCAAACAAAGAAATCGTTCCGGTGGGGGCGATCATGGTGGTGGCACAGTTTCTTCTTAATTTGCCGGAATCGGCATAAACAGAAACGTCATAGTTACCAAAGTTGCCCCGCTTTTTGGCTAGCTTAGCCGTGGTTTTATCAGCGTGCTCTCTGATAAACCGGCTGAGGCGTTCTGAGAGTTTGACTGCGGCTGGGCTGTTGTAAGGAATTTTAAGCCGGTACAAAAGATGGCCAAAACCCATCACTCCCAAACCAATTCGCCGGTTGCCGTCTTTGACCATTTTTTGAATCTCTTCCAAAGGATAGTTATTAACCTCAACCATGTTGTCCAAAAATCTCACCCCTAATTCCACTGTCTTTTTCAACTCCTCCCAATCAACGTTCTTACCCCTGATGTGCTCTACCAGATTTATCGAGCCCAGGTTACAGGATTCATAAGGCAGGAGCGGTATTTCACCGCAGGGATTGGTTGCCTCCAGTTTGCCCAGTGTCGGCGTCGGGTTGTCCGCCTCCATTGAGTCCAAAAAGGCCATCCCCGGGTCGCCGGTGGCCCAGGCTGACTGGCAAATGGTATCAAACAACTTATCGGCCCTAACTGTTTTTACAGTCTCGTGAGTTCGGGGGTTAATCAAACGCCAGGGTTTTTTGTCGGCAACAGCCTTCATGAAGGCGTCGGTGACCCCGACTGAAACATTGAAGTTTTTAATCGTCCCGTCTTCACTCTTCATGGTGATAAATTCTTCAATGTCCGGATGGTCAGCGTTTAAAATGGCGATGTTGCCGCCCTGTCTTTTGGCTCCCTGCAAAATTTTGCCTAGAGCGGCCGAAAAGGCCTTAATAAAGTCCACCGGGCCGGAGGCAGCATGGGGCACGTTTTTGACTTTGTCACCATGGGGCCGGATTTTACTAAAGTTAAAACCGGTGCCGCCGTTATTTTTGTGAACCACTGCCGCCTGACCCAAAGTTTTAAAAATGGCGGCAATTGAGTCGGTAATCGGCAGCACAAAGCAGGCCGCCAGCTGACCAATGCCGCCGGGGTTGCCGGCTTCAAACATGGCTTTACCCGAGCAAACAAATTTTAATGACACCATCCGCTCGTAAAAAGCCTCAGCCGTTTCCTTCATCACCCCGTTGCCATCCCACAAGACCTCGGGTTTGGCCATGTGCTGGGCCACCCGCCACAGCATCTCGCCCACCGTTTCAATCGGCTGGCCATTCAAATCGGTCATCAAATACCGTTTGGCGGTAACTTCTTTGGCAATTGAAGATTGTTTTGGTTCAATTATTTTCATATTAACTGACGCTGCATCGAGAATAGCCGCAAGTCAAACAAGTGGCGCAGCCTTCTTTAAAGGTTAAGCCGCCGCCGCACTCCGGACACAGTTCACTATCGGGTTGCTCGGCGCCAACCCATTTCCGGGTAGTATCGATAATCGGCTCGGTCACGTTTTTGGTGGTGCCGGCGTTTAAGACTTGCCTTAATTTACTGCCGTCCCGGTACACCGTGATCCCCTTGCAACCGGTGCTGTAGGCCAAAAGGTAGGCTTCCCGGACATCATCGGGAGTGGCTGAATGGGGCAAATTAATGGTTTTACTAACCGCCGCATCAATATATTCCTGCCAGGATGATTGCATCTTAACGTGCCAGGACCAGTCAATTTCGTGAGAAACGGCAAAGACTTCCTTCACTTTTTTCGGCACCCCTTTCCAGCCGTTAATTCCGCCAGTGGCACTAATCTCCTTCATCAATTCTTTGGAATAAAAACCTTTAGCTTTAGCGGTTTGTTCAAACAACTTATTAACCTCTACCAACTCGGTGCTGTTGACATCCAAAATGTTTTTGCGAACATACGACAAGGCAAACAACGGCTCAATCCCGGAAGAGCAGTTGGCAATAATCGAAATCGTCCCGGTCGGGGCGACTGTATTAACAGTACTGTTTCTCATTACTTTAAAGCCCTGTTTGTCCCATAAACTGCCCTTAAAACCGGGAAATGAGCCGCGCACTTCTGCCAGCTTTTTGGACTCGTCCCGGGCAATGTTTTGCAAAAACTTAGACAGTTTACCCCCCAGTTTTAACCCCTCGTTGCTGGCATAAGGGATATCCAATAAAAGTAATAAGTCGGCAAAACCCATCACCCCCAGGCCGATTTTGCGGGTTCTATGGGTCATGGCGGCAATCTCCGGCAGAGGGTAGCTGCAGGCGTCAATCACGTTGTCCAAAAATCTCACTCCCACCCGAATTAAATCTTCCAGCTTTTGCCAATCAAGCTGAGGCTTTTTGCCTTTATCGGTTTTAACTACTTTAGATAAGTTAATACTGCCTAAGTTACAAGATTCGTAAGGCAGTAACGGCTGTTCGCCGCAAGGGTTGGTGGTTTCGACTAAGCCGATGTGATTGACCGGGCTTTTTTGATTCATCTCGTCCAAAAACACCATTCCCGGATCAGCCGTCTTCCAAGCCTGGAAAGTAATCATATCCAGCACCCGGCGGGCGGAAATCTTTTTAACCACCTCACCCGACTCTGGCGCTTTTAACTCATAGTCCTTGCCGGCCGCCGCCGCCTTCATGAAAGCAGTAGTGGCTCCAACCGAAATATTAAAGTTAGACACTTCGTCGTCGACTCCTTTGGCAAAGATAAAGTCCAGAATGTCCGGGTGGTGAACATTCATCACCGCCATCATCGCCACCCGCCGGGACGAACCCTCATTAATCACGTTAGCCATCTGGTTAAACAACTGCAAAAAAGAAATCGGCCCGGAGGTTAAGCCGCCGGTAGAGACAACCCGTGAACCCCGGGCGCGTAAGTTTGATAAAGGAATCCCGACCCCGCCGCCGGTTCTGGCTATGGTCGCCGTTTGTTCCATAGTTTTAAAAATACTTTCCAGATTATCCTCAAGCGGCAGGACAAAACAGGCGGAGAGCTGGTTAAAACGGGTGCCGGCGTGCATTAAAGTTGGCGTGTTTGGCAAAAATTCTAAGTTGGTCATCACTTCGTAAAACCGTTTCTCCCATTGTTTAACCGCGATTTTAGAACCATAGTTTTGCTCGACGACAGCAATCGCCTCGGCCACCCGTCTGAACATCTTATCAGGCGTTTCCACCACCCGTCCTTCTTTATCCCGTTTCAGATAATCTCGTTTAGTTAAAACAGTTAAGGCGTTATCGGTTAGTTTCATAAAAGTTATTTAATTTCCTTGACCAGTCGGACGAAATCATCGATGGCATCAAAAACCAGGTAAACGCTGGCAAAACGCACATAGGCGACTTTATCAACACCCTTTAAGCGCTTTAAAACGGCATTCCCCAGCATTCGGCTTTGCACCTCACCGCTTTCTTTTTTAAGCATTTCCCGCTCCACGGCATCGATAATCTCTTCCACTTTTTCCCCTGTTACCGGCCGTTTTTCTAAGGCCCTGACAATTCCCCGTCTTAATTTTTCTTTATCAAAAGTTTCCCGGCTGCCGTCTTTTTTAATTACCGTTAAAGCCGGCCCCTCGACCCGCTCATAGGTGGTAAAACGCTTGCTGCACTTCAAACATTCCCGTCGTCTGCGGGTTACTTCTCCTTCGGTGCTGTCGCGTGATTCCAACACCTGAGAGGCTTCGCTTTGGCAAAATGGACATTTCATGAATGAAAATTAAAACGCTATTTATAGTGCTAAACAAAAACTTTAAACACCAGGTATAGGGGCGTCAACTACCAATTTCGTAATCAAACTAGATCAATTATTTTTCTTAGCCTGTTAGCTCGACCAAAATTGCTTTTCTCGCCTCATCACTCCCCCGATTAGCTGCAACCACCATCGGCACCATCCTTAAATCATCATTAAATTGATACCAGTTTGTATTCGTTAGCAGATATTGTCTTATGCTGACAAGCCAAGCGAAATCCTTTAAATAATTAAAGTCTGGCCACAAAAGTTGTTTTATTTGCCATTCCGGCACGTCGTTAGCGTCAATTCCCTCAAAACTCATTTGCCACCACGGTATGTCGGGTTCTACCTTCTTCGGCTCTTTCACCACTTTTTCTTGTACTTTTTCCGGCGCCGGCGGTTCTTGGTGGCGGCGCTCTTTAATCAACTCTGGAATTCTTTTTACTGCTTTGTTGGCCAATGGTTTGAACACCTCGTAAATTGTTGTTTTAGACTGAGGGATTTCAAATTTCTCTGGCTCGACCGGATTTTCTGATTTCTTTTCTGATTTCGCCGTTTTTATTTTTACAATCTGTGCCGGCTCGGATTTAACTTCCTGTTTTTTGTCAGTAACGACGACTTTTTTCTCTGGTTTTAGAACTACTGTCGGTTCAACAGGCCTGGTGATAACTATTTCTGTAACTGATTCAACTATTTGACTTGATTCTTTAAGTTCAACGACAAAGCTTTCCTGCTCAACCGTAACCACTTCAACAACTTCAGATTCCGGCCCTACTGTGGGCCGAGCTGCCGCCCCTACCTGTGCCGCCAGCAGCTGCCACCAGAAACTATTCGGCTCTACCGAAACAACCCGGTCAGTCACAACCCCAACTACCGGTTTGGGGGGTGTCGATCTCGTCGCCACCATAACCGGGTCAAGCGAAACACTTGAGGCTAGTTCGAAGCTGATTGGTTGATTTAATTTGGGCCACGCCCGGGTAAAAACTGGCTGCTCCCAAAGAATTGTTGAGGTATCAACTGTCATTGCTTCTAACATTAGCTCTGGCAAGACCTGTTCAAAGTCGATAGAGCTCCCTTTAATCATCCAGCCTATTGCCGCATCAACTCCTTCTCCGGGAACAACGCTGAGGTCTTCTCTTTTTTCGCTAATTAATTCCATAAAGCTGTTAACTTGAATTTCTTGGTTAAATGGGGTCAGGTGCGACTCCAAAACCAACTCTCCATT
>DATEUG010000126.1:0-3956 GCA_035283225.1 Patescibacteria group bacterium
AGCGGAAATATACGTATCCCCCAAAAACCAGCGTTCTTTAAAGTAATTTAACTTCCACTCCTCATCGGGCATCAGGCCCGCCCCCTCTCCTGCCAAATCAATACCGGTAATCTTGCCGACGCCAAAATATTTTGCCCAATCCGACAAATGCTTGATCCCCAATCTTTCTCCCAACTGGTAAAAGAAAATATCGTTACTTCTGGCTATTGCCCGGACTAAATTTAACATTCCTTCTTTACGGCCGTATTGGTCAAAATACCAGTTACCGTAGCGGAAAGCACCCACCCTTAACTCCCCGGTGTCTTCAATTAAAGTATCGGCATTAATTTTGTCCTCCTGCAAGGCAGCTGTGGCAGTGACAATCTTAAAAACTGAACCTGGAGGGTAAGAACCACCAATCGCCCGATCAAATAAAGGCAGATCCGGGTGATTAAGTGATAAGGCCACTTTGCCGGGGTCAAAAGCCGGGCTGGAAACCAAAGCCAAAATCTCCCCGGTTTGAGGGATGGAGGCAATTAAGGCCCCTTTTTGGTTTTTTAGTAACTCGTAAGCCTTCCTTTGTAAGCCCAAATCTAAAGTGGTGGTAATGTTTTCACCGGCAACAGGCGTTGTCCGGCCAATTTCACGCAAAGTTTCCCCGCTGGCAGAATTTTCGGCAATCACCGCGCCGGCATCGCCCCGCAGCTTATCATCGTAAAAGCTTTCCAAACCCAGCTGGCCGATGGTTTCACCAAACCAGTAATCGCAGTCAGAGCTTTGGCGGCAAGTGATCCATTGCTCCTGACTGACAGTAGCCACATAACCCAAAACGTGGGCTGCCGCCGGCCCTAAAACATATTCTCTGCCTGAAGGAGCGTTTCTGGCTAAAACTTCACCATGGCGATCATAAATTACTCCCCGATCGGCCGGCTGAATCGTTAACTTAACCCGATTTTCGTCAGCTAAAGTGCGATAGTAACTGCCGTCAACCACTTGCAATAAAATCAATCGTCCTAAAAAGAGGGCGACTATAATTAAAACCAATAACTCTAATGCTTTAACTTGACGGTGCTTGACTTTTGGGGCAACCATTTTTTAACCAGCCCAATTATTAAACCGATAAGCAGCAGCATTAAACTGGCTTGACCTAAGCGTGAACCTTCAATTAAGTCCACCATTAGTCCCAAGAAAAAAAGTATCAACCACCACATCAGTTTATGATATCATTAATTGATTATGAGCTTGAAAATTCTTTGGCGTTCAACCGTATTTGTAGTGACACTGCTGCTAATTTATTTAGCCTTTCCTATCTTGATTGTGCCCTCTTCGCTTCCGGCAATCCAGCAAATTATTATTGAGGGGTTAAAGCCTGAAACGGAATTAACCTACGCGCCTGATTATTTCGGCGTCAATGAAGGAGTGCCAATTCAGCAAGTAACTCTGCCTATCCCCCTGACCTTGTCAGAACGTTTTGAAGAATTAAAAAACCTGCACCGAAAGGGGATGGATTTAATTCTTAATCGCTGACAATATAGGCATTAACTACTGCCGTCGGATCAATCACCCAGCTAAGCTTGGCCCTCTGGTAAACAGCCGCTTGTTGGTTCACCACTTCGCCCACCCGCCCCAAAACTAAGCCAGGCAGAAAGCCATCACCTCCGGCAGTCAAAATTAAATCCCCATCAGTTAAACGACTGGCTTGAACTACCTGCTCCAACCAGGCGGTTTGGCCATCACCGGTCACTATCCCAGTGGCTCCAGTTGCGGTGACCGCCTTAACAGATAAATCCGGGCTGAACAATAGTTTCACCGTTGATTGGCTTCGGGAAACTCCCACCACCCGGCCTAAAACGACGCCATTATTAATCTCTTTCTTCTGGTAAGCGATCACGGTTTGGCCGATTTTTACTCCGCTTGATTCACCCACGGCCAAGCTGATCGTGTCGGCTGACAGCTTAACCACGGGAGAAGGCAAAAACTGCCAACCGGGCGATAAAGGCGCTCCCAATAAATCTTTTAAGCGGGCATTTTCCTGCTGCAAGTTTGAAACCGTGGCTTCTAAAACGGCTCTCTCGCCAGCGCCTTGGTCAACCAAAGTTGTAACCTTGGCTTGATAAAATCGCTGTCTGACCCAGTTAACACCCGGCAGAACAAGATGAAGATTAAATAACCACAATAAACCGCTGACCGCAAACAGTCCTAACCATAGCTTCATTTAAGGCCCCGTTTGACCCTGACTGCTTCGAGAAGTTGGTCATTGGCAAGAAGCTGGGCCAAACCTTTAACCACACAAAGTTCCGGTTCATCGGCTACCCAAACCGGCATTTTAGTAGCCTCGCTAATCACTTTATCGATACCGAAAAGTTTGGAGCCGCCGCCGCACATACCAATACCATGAGCCAGAATATCCGCCACCAACTCCGGAGGTGTTTCTTCTAAAGTATCAGACACTGCCGAAACGATTTCTGATACCACCGGGGATAAAGTCTCCCGGATCTCTTCACTTTTTAACTTTAAAGACTTGGGTAAACCTTTTTCCATGTTCCGGCCCCGAACCACGTGGCTTTTTTCCTTGTCAAAAGGCAAGGCACTACCGATGGCAATCTTGACTTCCTCGGCGGTCGTTTCACCCAGAAGCAAACCATGTTTTAAGCGGGCAAACTTAATGATTGCCTGGTCCATCTCGTCGCCGGCCACTCTTAATGACCGGTTTAAAACAATCCCCGATAAAGAAATCACCGCAATTTCTGTTGTCCCCCCACCGATGTCAACGATTAAATTGCCTTCAGGCTTGTCAACCGCTATCCCCGCTCCTAAAGCCGCCGCCATCGGCTCTTCTACCAGCAGGGCAAGTCTTGCTCCGGCGGAAAGGGCCGCATCCTGAACCGCCCGCTTTTCTACTTCAGTCACCCCGGCAGGAATACCGACAATTACTTTGGGGCGGGCTAATTTTGGCAGTAAACCAACATGCTGATGGATAGCCAAAAAATAGTGTTTCAGCATGGCCGTAGTCGCGTCAAAGTCAGCGATAACACCGTCAGCCAAAGGTCTGATCACTTCGATTTCAACCGGGTTTTTGCCGACCATTTTTTTGGCTTCGCTGCCGACAGCCAGCAAGTCTTTGGACTTTCTCCTTCGAGCTACCACGCTGGGCTCTCTGACAATGATTCCTTTACCCTTAACTAAAATTATAATGTTGGCAGTGCCCAAATCTACCGCCAAGTCGAAACCTACCAGACCAAATATGTTTGCAAGCATAAACAGTGTCAATTCTAACATGTTATACTTTCACTCATGAATCCGGATGCTTTGATTCGCCGCGTGATCGAATATTGTTTCTACTGTCTGTTTATCATCGTCCCTCTGATTCTGACCCCCTATAACTACGAATTGTTCGAGTTTAACAAAATGCTGACAGTTTACTTTTTCGCTATTGTTATTGGCGCTGCCTGGATTTGCCGAATGGTTGTTAATCGGCGCTTAATTTTTGTCCGGACCCCGTTTGATATCCCCCTTTTATTGTTTCTTTTCTCCCAAGTAATCTCTACTGTTATCTCCATTGACCCCCACACCTCACTCTGGGGCTATTACTCCCGCTTCCACGGCGGTTTGCTGTCAACGATTGCCTACCTGACTCTTTACTATGCCTACGCTGCCAACATGGCCGGAAAAACTAAAAACGTAATTACTGTTGTTTTAACCACTGCCGCCCTGGTTTCCCTTTACGGCGTCTTGGAGCGTTTGGGAATTGATAAAAAACTCTGGGTTCAGGATGTCCAAAACCGGATCTTTTCAACCATCGGCCAACCCAACTGGCTGGCGGCCTATTTGCTCACCTTAATCCCTTTGTTTTTAGCTCAAAAATCCCGGCTCTTAAAATTAATGGTCTTGCTGCCGCTTTCGGCTATCTGGTTTACCCGGAGCCGCTCGGGCCTTATGGCCGCCGCTTTAGTAATAGTCATCTATTTTTTCTTACT
>DATEUG010000127.1:0-3669 GCA_035283225.1 Patescibacteria group bacterium
GGTCAGGAAACGGTGGTAATGTTTACCGGTTATAGGGATATCAACGAACGCAGCGTAGAGACTTTTGAGGTTTATACGGCAATAAATAAAACTAAAAAACCAAAACAAATTGGTGATTCGGCGGTGGTTTGGGAGAGAGAAAAACGAAAACCGAGAGCCAAAAAAAGTTGGCAAGAACGAGAGATCAAGCGATTAAGAGCAGACAGGAACAAGGAACGTCAAGTAAAAAGAAAAGAGCGTGATAAAAATGAAAAAAGACGTAAAAAGGAAGAGGTTCAACAGAGAAAGGAAAGAAAGCGGGTTAAGAAAAAAGAGTTAGCCGAAAAAAATAGATTTAGAATGTTAAATCAAATATTGCAAAGACAAGAAAAAGAGAAGGCTAAAAAAGCGAGGATTACCGCTGATTACAGAAAAGCCAGACAAAGATTAAATCAACCGGAAAAACCTGATATTAAGAGCGACCTTAAGAAAAAGGAATCAAAGCCCGGTCAGCAGAAAAAATTTGCCTGGCCGGAAGGATTTAGCGAAGATGAAAGACTAATTATTAGCTCGCGTCTACAGTGGATTGAACAGGATTTAATTGAGGGGTGGGAAACTAGTTTAATTGAGGAGAGCAGAGTCTTATCGGTTCCGATTTTTAAAATAATTGCTCCTCATCGTTTTACTAGACGTTGGGAATCAAAATTTGGGTCGATCGATCTGGCGCAGGTAATCCGCAAAAGCACCATTGCCTCTGCCTTGAATCTGGGTAAAAAGGGTTTGCGACTGGAAACTCAATTTAGCGAGGGCGGTCTCGATGAGGTAAAAAGATATTTAGCTAACCCTCAAAGGATTACAGAGAGGACAGCGGGAATAAGTACAGTGGTTTCGATAAGTGACTTAAACAGTGACGGGCCGGAGTTTGAAGTTTACTCGGTCGTGCCGAAAAAAGATTGATTTTACGCATTTGTATGATATAGTAAAAAACTATGGCAAGTGAGGCGGTTAAGGCTTACCAAGGAAAAGATAGTCAATATAACCTTAACAGGTTTATATATAACCTGAAGTTGAATGGCAGGTATATTGGTATGGACTCAGATTTATTGCCGGCTGACCCGGAGATTGATCCGAATCTGAAGATCTTAAAAGCAATTCCTGTTTTAGAGTTCGAGGACGTTGACGGAACCGAAAATACCCGAAGGGAGGCGCGCAAACAGCTGATCCGTTCTTTTTTTAAATTAAGTCCCAAAGAATATATTTTGCAATCGAGGCAAAGCCACGCCACGGGAGACAGGATTAGAGCGTTTCTGCAAGATCCTGGCAGAGAAGCGGATCGCGCCGTCGGGGAAGAATATATTCTGATGCAGATAAAAGAAAACGTTTCAGGTCCTAAAGAGTATCAGCTTTGGGGATATAAACCAAGATAAATTATGGCTTCTTTACTTGAGAGGATAGGAGAACAATCACCGCGGATTAGTGAATTTGTTGAACGGTTGGGGCTGTTTGGCAAGGAACAGAACGTCGCAGTGGAATTGATTTTGACTGGAGAATTGGTGAGCAATCCAGTTAATGGCAGTAAACAGAGACTGCCATTTTCTGTTTTAACAACAGAGTTTAACCCGGAACGCCTAGCTGATTTACACTACAGCGGCCGCGGTCATTTTAATGCTGACATCAATACCAAGCCGGTTGCTCTAGCGACGATGCGTGAAGTCTTAATCAGGCGAGTTTTTGCCGCTGCTGACGGCAAGAGGGTGAGGAGAGAAACGGGGTTAAATACGGTTGGGGCGGTGCAGGAGTATCTTAAAACCAATGCCGCAGACGCAGTGGTTTTTTACAATGGTACCGATCCTGGGTCAGGCCAATTAGACGTGGAAGTTTGGACGATTAGCCAGCAGACAGCCTAAGATTAGTTATGGTAGAGCAACCCAGGGCGGGTGAAATTTCTGCCTGGAGATTACAGGTGGATAAACTGCAAAGAAAAAGAGACAAATTAGTGACAGCTAGTATTCCAGGGTTGATGTCGCTTGCGTTACTCTTGCCTATTTTTATCAAGGAAGCATCTCAGGCTATTTTTACAGGCGAATCCCTAAAAACAGGGATAGGGTTAGCGATCGGCACCTTTGGACTGATAGGTTATGTGCCGTTTAAGCTGGCAGAGTTTGCTGAGCAGAAGAGACTGAAAATTTTGGGTAGTCTGCAAAGACACGGTGAAAACATAGAGCCGTTGCTGAACGCCGGTAAATTTCCTTGGGTTAGAAAATTGTTTCGCGGTCAGGTGAGTTAGCAAAGTTTGCTAGAATGGTGGCATGAAGTTAGTGGTGGGACTAGGCAACCCCGGCAGTAAATATGCTCACACCCGACACAACGTTGGTTTTTTAGTGGCTGAGAAACTGTCGCCGAGTGATTTTTTAATCTTAATGCCGGAAAAGTTTATGAACCGCTCCGGTGTGGTCTTAAAAACTTTCTTAAAAAAACACCCCAAGATTGAGTTAAAAGATGTCTATGTGGTCCATGATGATTTGGACATTGAATTAGGCAAATATAAGCTTACTTTTGGTAAAGGCCCCAAGGTTCACAACGGCTTAAAGTCAATTTATGAGCAGTTGGGCACCAAAGATTTTTGGCATATGCGGGTCGGTATTGACTCTGACCGTGGCGACAAGACACCAGAAGAATTCGTTTTATCCAGCTTTCGTCCCGAAGAGCGCGAACGAATTAACACTGTTATTGACGAGGTGGTTTTATGGCTAAGCCGCAATCTTTAAGTCAGCTGCTCCTTAAATTCGACATTGATAAGAAGAAATATATCAGTCGCGAGTGGCAGGACTATGCTTACCGGTTAGCGATTTTTTTGGATGATTTAAAAAACAAGTCTTTATACATGAAGCTAGCCAAAACCACTCCCCGGGGTTATTTAGAAGATGCCAAAAACTTTGTTACCGACGCTTACAATGTCAAAAACAAAGCCAGGTTATTTATGTGGAAGCTATCAGAGCTTAAAAAATCTGGTGGCAAGAAGCAAAAACCGGCCGAGTTTCAACGATTAAAAGTTGTAATTTCCGGCCGGGTGCAGGCGGTTGGCTTTCGTTATTGGCTTAAAGGCGAAGCCTTAAAGTTAAGGCTTAAAGGCTATGTTTTAAACCATCCGGACGGAAAAGTGGAAGTTGCTTTTGAGGGGACAAAAGACAATGTTGCCAAAATGCTTAACATTTGCAAAGACGGTCCGCCGTTATCGCGGGTTGACCGGGTCACCCAATCTCAAGAGTCATGGCAGGGGGATAAAGATTTTGTTATATTGAAGTAATGCCCAAACGCTTAATTTTGGCCGGGTTTTTGCTAGGGGTGGCTGTATTGGCAGTGGTTAATCAAAGCTTGAGTTTGCCCCGAGAGTGGCTGCAGTTGGTTTGGCTTATCTTGGGCGGGATTCTGGGGTGGTGGTTGGTGTGGTTAGACTTTGTTGCTTTTGCTTATATTCTTCATCCGGAAGCCCAGGTTTCCCAGTATATTAAATTTCAGCTTGATAACCGGCGGTTTAAAAAAGCGGCCGAAATGGTGACGCTAAGGTTAGGGGAGTTTGATAAGTTGACGACCCGGTCGGCGTTATTCCAGGCAGCCTGGGTGGTGTTGACGGTTTTTACTTTAACCTCCACTGCCGGCTGGTTTGGTAAAACCATGATTATGGCATTG
>DATEUG010000128.1:0-6020 GCA_035283225.1 Patescibacteria group bacterium
ATAAACCTCCCGGTAAACCTTCAGCGTGGCTTTAGCGGTTTTTTCCCAGGAAAATTTCTTGGCCTGGATTAATCCGGCCCGGCGCAAACTGCCTGCCTGGTTAAATGCCTGCTTAATCCCTTTGGCAATGCTCAATACCGACTTGGGGTCAACGTAAATTGCCGCTTTGCCGGCCACTTCCGGCAGGCTGGAATTTAAACTGGTCACTACCGGACAACCACAGCTTAAGGCTTCCACCACCGGCAAACCAAAACCTTCATAAAGCGACGGGTAAACAAAAGCTTTGGCATTTGAATACAAACCGGCTAAATCTTCATCGGGAACAAAACCTAAAAGTTTAATTCCGGGTACCGGCTTGGTTTTTTCTCCCCAGCCAAACTTGCCGACAATCGCCAGCTCCAGGTTTTTTTCTTTAAGCGCGGTGAAGGCTTCAATTAATCTGGCAATATTTTTTCTTGGCTCTAAGGTGCCAACGCTTAAAATATAAGGCTTTTTAAGTTGGTATTTACTTAACACCGATTTATTTTCAACCGGCTTAAACAAGCTATCGGCCGCTTCATAAATCACCTTAATATTGCGGGCGTTAAAACCAAGGCTGACTAAATCAGTTTTGGTGCTTTGAGAAACGGCGATCACGGCCGCCGCCTTCCTTTTAGCTTTGGCTAAGTGGCGCTTGTGGGCGGCCACTAAACTCGACAAATGATCCTCAGGATACTTTAAAAAAGTCAGGTCATGAATGGTAGTAACAATCGGGCAGTTCAAGTTTGGTAAGGCCCAATTGGAAGCGTGAAAGACATCAATCTCTCCCAGCCAAGCAGCCAAGGGCAAGTTCAAACGATTAAAAGCCACATCAGCCAATTTGGGCGACAGCGGGCTTAACACCAGTTTGACCGGCCGGGGCAAACTGGCCACAAATGATTTTAAAATTTTCCTCTGCCTTAAGCTACCGGCATATAAAAGGTATTGGTTTTTCTTATCAATGGTCAATAAATGCTCCACCAATTTAGCGGTATACCTGGACACCCCGGTTTGATAAACAATTTGGGAGATATCAATGCCGATTCTCATAGCCGACGGTATTTTATCAAACTTAAGTCCCCGCCAAAGATTTGGGATACCACCGGCAGATACCCGCCCGCGGCCAGGTTTTTAGCGGCAGAATTTTGAGGATCAAAAATCGGCTGAGCATATGGGACAAGCCAAAGCTCATCGGCAGCGCCCTGGTTAATCGGTCCGGCATAATAATATTTTAAAGGGGCAGCTACTTGAGGGTAAATTAGCACCGGGCTTTGGTCCAAGTTTGAGGCAGATAAATAATCTGCTAGTCCCCGCCAGTCTTCGCGGTGAAATTGGGAATTGAATAAATAAATTGAAGCAGAGCTTAAATTAAACACCACTAAAAACAATATTACCGGCAGAAGCCAGGTCTTTTTCAATTTTTTCACTCCCAGATCCAGCCACAAATACACCGCCGGCAACAAAAACAAAAATCTAAAATAGCTTAGTACCGAGAATTTAAGCGACAGCGCCAATCCCAAAACCAAAGGTACGCCCAGCCATAACCAATAGTCTTTGGCTTGACGGCGGCCAAGATACATTAACCAGAACCAAACCAGTAAACCGGGTATGACCACTAAGCCGTAAAGCCATGTCGGTTCAAAGCTGATCCTACCGATTAAAAACTTCACCGGAATTAGGGCTGCCGCCTTAAGCGTTAAACTGCCTAACTCTCCCCAGGCTGTAGCTGAAGCCTCAAAACCGGCAGTTAATTGCTTGAGAAAAATAGGCAACCATAGTAAAAATCCCATGGCCATCACCAGCTTGGTCCAAAGCGGCGTCTTTCTGTGAGCCGGCAAAATCAACACTGTCAGATAATGGCTGTAAATTGCTGCCAATGTTGCCAGTAAATACAGTCCCCAGCGTTTTTGCTTAAGGAAATAAAACGAGCCAGCTACGGCCAGTGCCGCTAAAGAATACATCCGCGCTTCCTGGGAATAATAAATATGAAGTCCCGAAACTGCCAGCAACAAAGCGGGAAGTTTGCCGCCCAGTCGATAAACAAGATAAACAGTGACTAACCCAAAGATAACCGACGGCAGCCTTAAAGCGATTTCCGAAAAACCGAATAATCTGCCCCAAAACCACTCCAGTAAGTAAAAAAGCGGCGGATTAAAATCAGTCGGCATAAACTTGGTGATTAAATCCGGCAAGCTAAATTGGCTGACAGCGTTAGCCAAAATCGCCTCATCCAGCCATAAAGACTGGTTTAAACTGATTAACCTTAAAGCTAGTCCCAAGGCTAAAATCAGGTAAACCGTCATCGGTATTTTCTCCCAAAGATAGATAGCCATGCTCCCCAGCTCAAGCCCAGATCAAAAGTCAGTTTAAACGGTAAAAAAGCCGGTGTGACAGTCTGAAGCGCTTTAATTGAACCCACCAATAATGAGCTTGCGGCATTGTGTTTCACCAGAGTAAATAAAGTCCCCAAAATCCCCAGTTTGTAGCGTCTCTGGCCCAACCAGACTGCCTGATTAAACACTGACAGCAAACTATCAGGATTGTGGTGCCACATCAGGGCTTGAGTACTTTTAGGCTGGTAACCAAGCTTGTTGGGGAGAGTCCAGTCGTCGGTGTAGCCGATCAGGTCAAAACCGTTAACCTTGTCAAACTCGGATTTTAAAATTGCCCTAAAGACAGGGCGCTGACCGGAAAATCGGCTGATCATCTTTTCTGTGTAGCGACCTAAATTATAATTCCAACATCTGGCCCAAACATTATTCCAATTGGCTACCTGCTCGTTGCCAGTCCAGGTTCCCGATGTCTTCCCTTTTAAAATTGGGGCGATCAAGAGGGCAATAAAATCAACCTCAAACTCCATATCGGCATCAACAAAAACCAAGATTTCTCCCTTGGCAGTTTTGGCCCCAAGGTTTCTGGCCGCTCCGGCTCCTAAATGGGGCTGATTTAAACGCTTAACCACGCTAAAACCCTTGATTACGCCAGCCGTGCCGTCAGTTGAGCCATCGTCAACCACGATAATCTGAAGCGGTTTATAAGTTTGCCGCTTTAAACTGGCAAGGCATTTACCGATAAACCTGGCTTCGTTGTAAACAGGAATAACCACTGACACCAGTGTTTCTTTAGTCATTATGGCTATTATCCCAAATTATAACTCTATCGGCATAGTATTCAACAAAGATCCCCTGAACATCAATGAAATCTTCGTCCGCGGAAAGATTAACAGTTTCTCCCGGGCCGGAGTTTTGGTTTACTTGCCGGCCTAATTCATAACCTGGTTTAAAAGCGGCCGTAGACTTTAAAGCGTTTAAAAACGGCAACCGCTCCTTAAAAATAATCAAAGCCGACACCAATAAAAGCGGGTAAAACCAGCGCTGGGGCAATGATTTAAATAAGTAATTAATTGCCAAAGCCAGTCCCGGCCAGAAAAATAAGTTAAAGTACTCATGGATAAAAGTGACATTGGAAAAGATTAAAGGATAAGTTACTCCCCAAGCCAAAAGTATTAGCACCAAACCCGACTCAAAAGAACGCTTCAATTTAAAAATTCCCGCTCCGACCAACAGCAAAACCGTGCTGGTGTAATAAATATTTAAGGTGTGAAATTCTTTAACTAAATAATTCAACCAGCTAAACTGACCGGCCAGTTCCGGCTCCACTCTACCTAGCGCCGGATAAAGATTTAATCTCAAAAGCAAAGCGTCAAAGATGCCTCCGCCAGTCAATGATCCTGTCAATAAGTAGGTGTGGAGTAAATGAAGACCAAAAGTGCCAACAAGAATCGCTCCCGCTTTAAGTAAAACCGGTTTAAACTTGGGGGTAAAAAACTTGGCGTGCAGCCACAATAAAGGAATTAAAAAATACCCAGCCCAGCCGGACCAGCCTAAAGCGGCCACAGTCCACAATAAAGCTCGGGCCCGTTTTTGGCGGTAAAAATAAACCACCAATAAGCTTAAAAAAATGATTAATGCCTCCTGGGACGGCATCTGGGAAAAATATCGAATCATCGGTGTCAAGGCCAATAAAAGGGGCACCAGCGAATCGGTGATTTTAACCAGCAGAATAAAACTGAAAATCGTTAACATTACCGGCAACAAGCGGGCGGAAACATCACTCACTCCTAAAAATTTAAAATCTAAAGCGAGTAACCAGGTAAACAATGGCGGATAGTGAGTATAGTAATTTCCCGGGCTGGTCATTTGGCCTAAACCTGTTTCCAAACCATCTTTTAAATAATTTCTGGCAATTTGGCTGTAAAAAACGCCGTTCCAGTCGTGATGGCCGATAAACGGCTTGGCGATACCCAAAGTCAGTAAAACAATTAAACCAATTAAGCTGACAAGCTTGACCATAGGTCCAAATATTGCTGGCTGATCGAAAACCAGGAAAATTTTTCAGCTTGCTGGCGATGGCGGTTAACCTCAGTTGATTTCAAAGCCATGGTTAAAGCGGCAACATAAGCCGGCAAGTTGGCCGGATCAACTAAAATTCCGGCTTCACCCACTAATTCCTGCCTGATCGGATCGTCATTGACCACCACCGGCAAACCGCTGGCTAGCGCCTCCAAAATACTGATGCCGTAGGCTTCACTGGCAACTGAAGGCAAAGAATAGGCCTGCACTGACCGGTAAACCGAATCTAATTTAGAATAATCCACCCGGATATTTTTAAAGCGGTTGCCTAGAATTTTTTCGCCCAGGAGTTTAATTGCCTGTGATTGCTGACCGACAACTAAAAGACTTGCCTGGGGCAAGCGGCTGACCGCTTCTATTGCCAAATTCACCCGCTTGGTGGCTTGCGGCCCGGCCACCACCAAAACTACCGGCTGTTTTAATCCGTGATTGTATTTATCACCTAATGGCTTAAACCTGTCAGTATTAACACCAATATTAATCGTGGCAATTTTGGCTTTCGAGTTAATATTTTTGGCCCAGTGGGCTTGAAACTTGGTAGCTGCGACAAAACAATCAGGATTAAGATAAAGATTAACTTTGTCGTCCCAGCCAATGCCGGAAAAACCGGCCAAAATTAGTTTGGTTTGATGACGCCGGCAAAAAAGTTTTGTTAATAAGCTCATCCAGCCGTTATTTAAAGCCATGATAATATCCGGCGGATTCGCTTCTAATTGCCCTAAAACTTTATGAGTAAACCGCTTGATCGCCAAACTGGGCGGGTCAGCAAAAAGGTAGCTTAATTTGTTGCCCGGACCAGGCAGTTTGTCAGCCTGGTAAACTTTCAACTCGACTTTGTCTTTAACATGTCTTCCTAGCTCGGTCACAAATGTTTCCACTCCCCGGCTGACCAGGCCGGAGTAAAAACTCAAAATTGCAACCTTAATTTTTCTTTTTAACATAAAAAAGCGCCAAAGCAGCCATCAGTAGATTAACTGTGATTAAGGTCGCGCTGGTGGCTGTAGCTGCCCCGATTGCGCCAAGCTTAGGCACTAAAGCAAAGTCTAAGCTCACGAGCAGGATTAGCTGAAGCAAGTTAACCAGTAAAAAAAGCTTGGTTTGATTAGCGGCATAAATTAAATAAGCCACAAACGGTGCGCCGGCGACAAAGGCGACAAAACCTAAAGACAGAATCTGGACCGGCAGGATCGAGCCGGCATAGTCAGCCCCAAAAATTAAATTAACCAACATGCGGGCAAAAGGAATGATTGTTAACACCAATAAACCCAAGGCTAAGGTCAACCGGCTGGCTTTTAACATATATTCCCGGCTGGTTTTAAGATCAGGAAACGAAGCAAACCGCGGGGCAAAGACTAAGCTTAAAGCCGCGGATAGCTGCAGCGCCGGCATAAAAAAGCGATATGCCGCCTGGTAAAGGCCGCTGGTTTCAGGGCTGGATAGCCTTAGCACCAAGGGGTTGTCGATCCGGCCGTGAATTGCCGCCACCACGTAAGCCAAGGTCATCCATTTCTGAAAGGAGAAAAAATGATTCCTGGTGTCAGTGGTTATCGGTGCTTTTAAAAACTTCCAGGAAACCATCAGCGAGCCAAT
>DATEUG010000129.1:0-2835 GCA_035283225.1 Patescibacteria group bacterium
AGCCGGGCTGACCTTTGCTTCAGGGTTAAGGTCGTTTTTAAGACAGGATCCGGACATTGTCATGGTCGGCGAGGTTCGGGATAAAGAAACCGCCGAGTTAGCGATCCAGGCAGCGCTGACCGGTCATTTAGTTTTCTCCACCTTGCACACTAACTCGGCCGCCGGCGCACTGCCGCGGTTACTGGACATGGACGTGGAGCCGTTTTTGCTGGCTTCATCAATGACCTGCATTGTCGGGCAGAGGGTGGTCAGGCAAGTCTGCCCTAGCTGCAAAGAAATCTACTCTCCCCCGGCTGAAGTGGTAGCTGATTTTAAAAAAATTCTCGGGCCCCTAATGCCGGCTACCCCCACGCTTTATAAAGGTAAAAAATGTGAGGCCTGTGACGGCACCGGCTATCAGGGGAGAATCGGTATTTTTGAGGTGCTGCCAATTACTGAAAAAATCGGTAGAATGATTCTGGAGCGCTCGCCCTCCTCAAAACTTGAGAACCAGGCGGTGGCTGACGGCATGATTACTATGAAACAAGACGGTTATCTAAAAATTTTAGAAGGCATTACCACCCTTGAAGAAGTCTTGCGGGTAGCGGAAACTTAAACTATGGATATTAAAGAGTTATTAAAGTTAGTGATCGACAGTAAAGCCTCGGATTTGCATTTATTGGTGGGCGTACGGCCCAACCTGAGGGTTGACGGCAAGCTAAAGCCGGTAGAGACAGCGGCCTCTTTAACCAATGCCACGATTAAAGACTTAGTCATGCCTTTATTGTCGCCTGCCCAAAAAGATCAGTTTTTAGTTAACAAGGAGCTGGATTTTTCCTTTGAGCTGGGCGGCTTTGGCAGGTTTAGGACCAATGTTTATTTTGAAAAAGGCCGGATGGCGGCGGCTCTGAGGCAAATTGACTCTAAAATCCGCACTATTGAACAATTGCATCTGCCTAAAATTTGCTACCAACTGGCTGAGTTAAAACAAGGTTTGGTGCTGGTTACCGGTCCGACCGGGCATGGCAAAAGCACGACTTTGGCGGCGATTATTAATCAAATCAATGAAACCAGAAGCGAGCACATTGTCACCATTGAGGATCCGATTGAATATGTTTACCTGCCCAAATTATCAATCATTTCTCAACGGGAGATGCACAGTGATACTCATTCCTGGGCGGTGGCTTTGCGTTCGGTGCTAAGAGAAGATCCGGACGTGGTTTTGGTCGGAGAAATGCGCGACTATGAAACTATTGCCGCCGCTTTAACCGTGGCCGAAACCGGTCACCTGGTTTTGGCTACCCTGCACACTAACAGTGCCGCCCAAACTATTGACCGGATTGTCGACGTTTTCCCCGAACATCAGCAAGCCCAAATCCGGATGCAGCTTTCAGGTACATTATCAGCAGTTTTGGCTCAGCGTTTGCTGCCGGCTATCGGCGGCGGCAGATTGGCGGTTGAAGAAATTTTATTAGGCACGGCGGCGGTGAGAACCTCGATTCGCGAAGGCAAATCACACCTAATCAACAACGTTTTACAAACCTCGGCTGAGCAAGGGATGCAGTCATTGGAAATGGATCTGTCGCGCTTGATCAATCAGGGGCAAATCGATTTTGACGTGGCTTTAGAGTATGCCTTAAACCCTCAGGAGTTAACCCGTCTGGTTAAAGGCCGCTAAACGCCATGGAAAAGTTTAACTACGTGGCCACTTCCAGCAAGGAAAATAAGAAAGTGACCGGTATCATTGAGGCGGTGACTCAAATTCAGGCTCAGTCGATCTTAAGAAGCAAAGGCTATTTTATTATTTCGCTTAACAAAATTGAGATGTTGCCGTCCTGGATGCGTTGGTGGCAAAGCTTTAATCGGGTTAGAAGCGATGACGTGGTTCATTTCACCCGACAACTGTCAACCATGATCAATGCCGGCCTGCCCTTGACGACCGCTTTATCGATTTTAAAGTATCAAACCAACTTATCAATGGCCAAGGTAGTTGACGAGGTTTTAAAAGAAGTTGAAGGCGGCGGTTCTTTTTATAAAGCCTTATCAAAGTTTGAGCGGATTTTCTCTCCGGTTTATTTGTCGCTGATTCGCTCCGGTGAGGCCGCCGGTGTATTGGAGAAGGTATTAAAACGGTTGTCTTTAAATTTGGAAAAACAAGCAGAATTCAGAGCCAAAACTAAAAATGCCTTAATTTATCCGGCGATCATTACCATGGCTATGATTGCAGTCTCGGCGGTGATGATGATCTTTGTCGTCCCTAAGTTAACCTCGCTTTACTCCGAGTTTGGCGCCGAACTGCCTACCCCAACCAGAATCTTAATCGGTGTCTCCAACTTTATGGTTAAAACCTGGTACTTGTTTTTATTTTTAACTATCGGCGGGATTTACGCTTTAATTACCTGGAAAAAAACTCCCACCGGCCGGGCCGTTTTTGATAAATTCGTGCTCAAAATTCCGGTCATGGGTAAATTAAAAACCAAAGTGATCTTAACCGAAATTACTAGGACCTTGGGACTTTTGATCGAATCAGGGATTTCGATTATTGAAGCGTTAAACATTGTTTCGGGCACCGCTGACAATGTGTTGTTTTCAAATTCAATCAAGCAGGCGGCCAAAGATGTGGAGAAGGGCGTACCGCTAACGGCCGCAATTGGGTCTCACGAAGAGTTCCCGCCGATTGTCGGGCAAATGATTGCGGTGGGTGAAGAAACCGGCAAGGTTGATGAGGTGTTAATGAATGTTTCCGGCTATTTTGAGTCAGAGGCAGAACAGGCGGTAAAAGGCTTGACAACGGCAATTGAGCCTCTTATGATGATCATATTAGGAGTGGGAGTGGCATTTCTGGTCATCGCCATC
>DATEUG010000130.1:0-3790 GCA_035283225.1 Patescibacteria group bacterium
TTGCCAAAAAATACCATCACCAACTAAGGTCTCAGCTTTTCCATTAGCAGCGAGTAAAACCTAAGATTGTGAATAGTGGCTAAGCGTAGGGCCGACAAATCTTTAATTTTAAATAAATGGTGTAAGTAGGCGCGGGAATAATGGGTACACAGTAAACAATCGCAAGCAGTTGAGACAGGGGAGTCATCGGCATAATGTTTTTCTTTGGTTGGCACATAGTAGCTGTAGAAATCAGGCGCGTGCACATCAATTTGTTTAATTGAAGCGGCGTTAAAAACATAAAGCCGGCCATGGCGAGCATCCCGGGTAGGTAAAACACAATCAAAAATGGTGTAACCCATCTCCACCAGGCTGACAACCTCTTCGGGTTTACCAATTCCCAAACCATACAAAAAAGTGCCCTTAGGCACATGTTTGGCAATGATTTTGGCGCTTAAATAATCAAAGTCACCGTTGTCAGCAATCGGCCAGCCGCCGTAACCATAACCGTCAAAGCCAATTTTCACTAAGCGTTTGGCGCATTCTGCCCTTAGCTTTTGCCACTTGCCTCCCTGGACTACTGCCAGTAAATAGGGTCTGGTTTTTTCAGTTAAACCAAGTCGCTGGCACTGCCTCTCAAATTCAGCTTTACTTCTTTTGGCCCACAAAATTGTCCGATCAACTGTATCTTTAGCCTCCGCCTCTTTGGCTTGAGGCGGGGTG
Source organism: Patescibacteria group bacterium (assembly GCA_035283225.1). GTDB lineage: Bacteria > Patescibacteriota > Microgenomatia > UBA1400 > CG1-02-47-37 > DATEUG01. Next base: position 703 of record DATEUG010000130.1, read on the forward strand.
AAATCATCCAGAACCACGGCCATGTCGGGCTTAAGCTCCATCTGGAAGGCGATTGAGCTTTCGGGAGTCAGCTTTACTTTTTTCTTTTTATTGAGGTTAAACCAAACCCCCTCATCGGTAATCTTGCCGTGGTACTGTTTGGCTAAACTCATCACCTGGAAGCCGCCGGAGTCAGAGATTAAAGCTCCATCCCAGCCCATAAATTCCCTGATACTACCAAAGGTGGATAAGATTTTGCGTCCCAAATCGGCATACAGGTGGTAAGTATTAACCAGAATACCCGGCGTTTTAGTTGCTATAATGTCATGACTATCCAAAGTCCTCACTACCGCTTTAGTCGCATCGGGAAAAAATACCGGTAACGGCAATTGACCATGGCGATATCGAAAAAAACTGCTGACCATCGTAAAGATTATAAACTATCAATCGCTCCGGTAATTAATCAAGGTAGGTTAGAACACACCGCCCACCCCGATGACACCGTCTTTCAGGCTTTAAGCCAAGTCAAAAGCACTCATGAAGCGGTCTTTGTTTTGGACAATAATGATCAGTTTTTGGGCCTGGTTTCGCCTTACAAAGTTTTGTATCAGCATAAGCTGTTAAACCAAACCAAAGTCAGCTCGGTATTAATCCACCCGCCGACTTTAACCAGCCGTTCTCTTTTAACCGAGACTGCCGGTTTTATGGTCAGTTTAAGAATCTACACTTTGCCGGTTTTTGGTGACAACCTCCGCTTGAGCGGCTATGTCAGAGGGGGAGACTTGTTGCGTTTAACTTTACAAAATCCCACCTTGACTCAAAAGCTAAGCGAACAAGTGGATTGGCGCGAGCCGATAACCGCCCCGATCACCACTTCAGTTCAAAAAATCTTTGGGCTTTTACGCAGCAAAAATATTACCCGGGTGTTGTTAGTTGATAAAGACCGACATTTAAAAGGGGTTGTGGCCCGAAGTGATCTCCGGTTTGCTTTAATGACTCCATCCGACCGGGAACGCTTAAAAAGCCCAGCCGGAGCCAACTTGTATTTCAATGACAACCATGCCAAGGGTTTAAAAGACCCGGTCAGCACTTTGGCCGTTGCCAATGTTTTAACCGTTGACGAAAAAGAGTCTGTGATTGCCGCTTTGAAAAAAATGTTAAGTAAGCAAATTCATAGCGTTGTCCAAATTGATCAGTCGCGCCGGCCGATTGGCTTTTTATCCCGCTCTGACTTTCTTATGGGCCTGATGGCTTTAAAACCCAAAGCGTCATTTCCGGTAATCCTGTCTGTCAAAACCCCGAATCTTCAGGAATACTACTCGCTGGTGTCTCAGTGGTATGCCGAAGACTTTATTGACAAGCACTACCGCAGATTTGCGCCAATGCAGTTTAAGCTGTTAATTAAAAGCAGCCAGAATGAAGTCGGCAAACCGTTTCTTTTTTCCTCAAATCTGGCTTATACGTTAAAAAACGGTAAAACCTTTTATGCCAAGAGTCAACATCACTGGTTTAAGCAGGTATTAATTGATGGTTTTAATAAACTGGATAAACAGCTCAGGCGCTCAAACTAAAGGGACAAACATCACCTGACCGTGTTTTTCTATGACGATCAGTTCACCCCTAAACGGGATGACGAGCCTACCTCCGGGTTTTAGCTGATCAATCAAGGCTTGGGGAATTTCTCTGGCTGCGGCCGTGACTATGACTGCATCGTAAGGCGCTTCTTTTGTATAACCCTTTTTACCATCAGCCTTAATTACGGTCACGTTTTTATAGCCCAGGCGTTTTAATCTCTTTTGTGCCGAAGCCGCCAAAGCAGCAATTCTTTCAATGGTGATCACTTGCTTACAAAGTTTACCTAAAATCGCCGCCTGATAACCCGAACCGGTGCCGATTTCCAACACTTTTTCCTCTCCCTTAAGCTTTAAAAGCTCAGTCATTTGGGCTACCAATGACGGCTGACTGATGGTCTGACCTTCGCCTATCGGCAGAGGATAATCACCGGAAGATTCAGTCTTGTATTCCTCGGGCACAAACTCAGCTCTGTCAACCCGGTTAAACGCCTGGATCACTCGCTTGTCCTGAATGTAGCTGGTCACTTAAATAATATTAGCATGTCCCAAATGCTATAATCTTCGCTTATGTCAGTTGAGAACGGACCGCAGCTTATCGTCCCCGCAAAATCAGAACCATATTATTGGTCAAGAGAATTGGCTTGGAAGATAATTGAGTCAGCAGAATTCCATCCCAGAGGTCAGGAAAATCTTGAGATTATGAAACAAACTCCGGTAATTTTTCCGTTTGCACCACACTGTGGACATCTCGACACCGCTATTGTATTAAAAGCTTTTCCGGAAAAGTTCCGGCCAAAACTAACTTTACTGGCTGCGGGAGACTATTGGTTCAACAACCCATTTAAATACTTTGTCGCCATAGGAATGGGAAAAATTTATAAACTACCTAGAAAAAAATACACCCTGGAATTATTCCGAAAAGTATTCTATAAAGAAATTCCTGAACTCCTCAATAAGGGTGAATCTGTTCTCTTTTCACCCGAAGGGACTCGGAGTAACCCTGACACCCCCTTTGCTGAAAGAAAATTTAAAAAAGGGTTAGGGGCGTTAATGATTGCCACTGAAGGTCAATATCCAGTCATTCCCATCAGGATCTTTGGAGCCGAATATCTCTTTCCAAAGAAAAACTGGTTCCCAAATTTCAAACTGGCGAAAAAAGCGCATATTGAAGTTGTTTTTGGCAATCCAGCCCCTTATGATCCAGCAAAATCCTGGCAGGGAATCACCCAAGAAGTACAAAACCGCATGGTTAATCTTCAACTCTCTGCCTAGCTGGTGTTAACTAGGGACTTTTCTTGATCCGGGAATAAAACCAAACCTAACATTAAACCCAGATCGCATTTTTTGTTTCGCCTTTGGCCAATTATTAACTCTTTGCTTCTCAAAATTTTCCAACATACCCGGATAATTGCTTTTCTGTTTAGGCTTTTTCTGAAAGGTCATAAATTAATTTTAGCACGCACTTACATAAGGGGCTAGCGGATGTTATTACCCTGAGTGGAGTCGAAGGGCCTGCCCGCCTTTGGAGGGACGTT
>DATEUG010000131.1:0-11878 GCA_035283225.1 Patescibacteria group bacterium
GACGGGTTCTTTCTGGAACATCCTTTAGATAGGTCTCAAAAATTCGTTCGGCTGGAGGAGCTTCGGTCATATTGGTTGATATTATAACCTATTTAATCCCCAAGTGAGTCGGGGTGAAGGCGTAAGGCAGAAGTTTTTTCAAAGATGTGGTTTTATCAATTTTGCCATTTGGGCTAACGTCAAAAATTAAACAATCATCGGCATGCTCGGCAATTCTTTGACGGCACAAACCGCAGGGGCCGGATTTGCCTTCGTGAACAACCACCAAGGCTTTAATAAACTTCCTGCCACTTCTTTTTACTTCACCATCAGCAATTGCTCGAGTAATGGTGCTTGATTCAGCATGATCAGTACCGGTGTAGCTAACGGTCTCGGCATTACAGGAAACGTAAATCCTGCCTGAAACAGTTAAAATTGAGGCACCAACAGAATAATGTGAATAAGGGTTGTAAGCGTTTTTCCTGACTTTAACTGCCGCTTTAATTAATTGAAGTAAATGCTTTTTGGCAATTTTTACCATCTAAAGTGGGCGAAGGCCTTGTTGGCGTCGGCCATTTTGTGCATCTGGTTTTTCTTGTCAATCGCCCCGCCTTGGTTTTGGTAGGCGTCCATTAATTCAGCGGCTAATTTTTCGGAAAAAACGTGATACTGAGAATTTGGCCGTTTGCGGGCAGAATCAATAATCCAACGAAGGGCTAATGATTGACGCCGCTCACCCCTGACCGGGGACGGCACTTGATAGGCAGCGCCGCCAACGCGGCGGGAACGAACTTCCATCACCGGTTTAGCGTTTTCAATTGCCTGGCGCATTAAGTTTAAAGGATCTTCTTTAGATTTTTCTTTTAATAAATCAAGGGCTTTATAAATGTGTTTCTGGGCAATCGATTTTTTGCCGTCCTTCATCACTTTGTTGATTAGCTGAGCCACCAATAAATTCTGGTACAAAGGATCAGGTTTAATGGTGCGTTTCGGAGCGGCTTTGGCGCGCATAAATTAGCCCTCGGCTGGGGCCGGGGTAGCTGGAGCCGCGGCTGGAGCGGTAGCAGCACCGGTGGCCGTGATTGCGCCCGAGGCCTTGGTGCCATATTTAGACCGGGAAGTTTTTCTTTTATCGACTCCGGCAGTGTCGTATTTACCTCTGATAATGTGATATTTGACGCCGGGTAAGTCTTTGACCCGGCCGGCTCTGACTAAAACGATTGAGTGCTCGGCCAAGTTATGACCCTCGCCGGGAATGTAGGCAGTCACTTCCTGTTTGTTGGATAACCTTACCCGGGCGACTTTTCGTAAAGCCGAGTTAGGCTTTTTGGGCGTCATGGTTTTGACCAACAGACAAACTCCCCTTTTTTGAGGATTGGTGGAAATAAGCATCCGCCGCTCTTTAAGATTGAAAGTCTTTCTTAAAGCGGTGGCTTTAATCTTTTTTGGTTTGGCTTTACGGCCAATTCTTACCAGCTGATTAAACGTCGGCATAGATTTTAATTAGAATCAATTCTGGCCCGATCCTCACTGGTGGGGATCAAGCGGCCAATTATAACATTTTCTTTTAAGCCCAAAAGGTGGTCGATTTTTCCCGAGGCGGCTGCTTGAGTCAAAATGCTGGAGGTATTTTGGAATGAAGCCGCCGACAGCCAAGACTCGGTGTGCAACGATGAACGGGTAATGCCCAAAATCGCTAAGCTGGCGGTAGCTTGTTCAAGTTTTTCTTTCTTCACCCGCTCGTTTTCTAATTCAAACCGGGTTTTTTCAATAAATTCACCGATGAGTAAGCTGGTGTCACCCACTTGTTCTATTTTGACTTTGTCGGACATTTTCCTGACAACCACTTCAAAATGTTTGTCGTGAATCGGAATCCCCTGCGACTCATAAACTGCCTGGATCTGTTCAATTAAGTATTCCTGGGCGCCCCGTAAGCCGCGGGTAGCCAGTAACTCTTTAATGTCCAGGGAGCCGCTGGCTAACTGCTCACCCACTCCGACTAATTGGCCCTTTTTGACTCTTAAGATTGAAGTCAGGGGGACAAGATAAGCTTGAGGCTCACCCTTAAGGGGGGTGACCGTAACTTCATAACCCTGGGCGGTTTCGGCCACATTAACCTTACCGGCGACTTCTGACAAAGGCGAAGTAATTTTTGGATGCCTGGCTTCAAACAGCTCTTCAACGCGGGGCAAACCCTGGGTGACGTCAGAAACAACAATGCCGCCAAAGTGTTTCACCCGCATGGTTAACTGAGTGCCTGGTTCACCGATGGATTGAGCCGCCACCACTCCGACCGGAGCGCCGATGGTGACTGGTTTTTTGGTGGAGAAATCCCAACCGTAACATTGAGCGCACAAGCCGTACTTGGCTTCGCAAGTTAGGGGTGAGCGAAGGACAACTTTCTCAACCTTAGCCTTAACCACTACTTCAGCCAACTCTTCGGTAATTAACTCGCCCTTTTGAACAATGGCTTTCTTAGTTTTAGGGTTAACGATTTTTTCGGCGACAAAACGGCCGGTAATTCTGGTGGCAAAGTATTGGGATCTGTGACTATCGGCCAAAATCGTTAAGCCATTCTTGGTGCCGCAATCCTCTAGCCTAATAATCATGTCGTGGGCAACATCGACTAAGCGACGGGTGAGATAGCCAGCGTCAGCCGTCTTAATAGCCGAATCGGTCAAACCTTTCCTCGAGCCGCGGGAAGAAGTGACATACTCAAAAATCGACAAACCTTCCCTAAAGTTAGACTTTGTCGGCAGTTCGACAATTTTACCCAAAGGATCAACTACCAAGCCCCTCATGGCGGCCAACTGTTTCACCTGATCTTTACTCGCCCTGGTGCCGCCTGATTCAATAATCACTTTAACGGCGTTGTCAGCGGCAAAATTATCCCAGGTTTTCTCGGCAATATTATCGGTGGTTTCCATCCACAACTCGTTAGACAAACGGCGTTTTTCTTCATGAGTAATCAAGCCGTTTTTGAAGTTTTCTTCGATCAACGAGGCCTTTTGGTTGGCTTCATCGATCATGACAGCCTTATCGGGAATAATCCTGCAGTCTGCCACTGCCACTGATAGACCGGAAATGGTGGCGGTGTCAAAACCTAAAGTTTTAAGGTCATCAATCAATTTGGCTGTTTCTTCCGGAGTGCATAAGCTAATCGCTTTTTTAATCAACCCCTTAATCGTCCCGGCGGTAACTGCCTGGTTGATAAATTGCAAACTCTCCGGCAACATTTCATTAAGTAAAATCCTGCCAACGGTGGTATCAGAAATTTGACCGTTTAAGCGGACTTTAATCGGCTGTCTTAGCTTAATCTTGTCATTTTGGTAGGCGGTTAAGGCTTCAACGCTGGAGGCATAAACGCTTAAGTCAGGTTTAAGGGCGGCATCAATGGCGGTTTGATAATAAATACCCAAGGCCATTTCTTTGTTAGGAATGGTGATTGGCGAACCGTCGGCCGGTTTTAATAAGTTGGAAGCCGGCATCATGTAGGTAATCGCTTCTTTCTTGGCTTCCTTAGACAAAGGCACGTGGACAGCCATTTGGTCACCGTCAAAATCAGCGTTGTAACCGGCGCAAACACAGGGGTGAATGTGGATGGCACTGCCCTCAACCAAAACCGGGAAGAAAGCCTGAATGCCAAGCTTGTGTAGGGTCGGAGCCCGATTTAGTAACACTGGGTGGTCTTTAATCACGTCTTCTAAAATGTCAAAGACTTCCGGCGGCCGGCGTTCTAAAACGTGTTTGGCTGATTTAACGTTAGGGGCATGTCCCCGATTGATTAACTCCCGGAGCACATAGGGTTTAAAAATTTCTAAAGCCATGAGTTTGGGAATCCCTGTTTGGTTAAGTTTTAACTCCGGACCGACAACAATGACTGACCGGCCGGAATAGTCCACCCTTTTTCCGAGTAAGTTTTGCCTAAATCTGCCTTGCTTACCCCGAAGCATGTCGGCCAAAGACCGTAACTCTTTTGAGCCTCGGCGTCTGACTGCCCGGGCTTGGGAAGTATCAATTAAAGTATCGACAGATTCCTGAAGCATCCGCTTTTCGTTTCTTAAAATAATCTCCGGTGCGCCCAAATTGATTAAGTGTTTCAAGCGGTTGTTACGGTTAATTACCCGACGATAGAGGTCATTGATATCAGACGAAGCAAAGTGACCACCTGAAAGCTGAACCATTGGCCTTAAGTCTGGCGGCAAAACTGGCAAGATCGTCATTATCATCCAAGCAGGATCTAGGCTAGCATGGTTAAAGCCTTCAATAATCCGCAAACACTTGGTTGCTTTAATTAGTCGCTGACCCGAATACTGTTTGACTTCACCCCGGTATTTTTTGATCAGTTTGTCCAAGTCCAGCGCTTTAATTACTTGAAGTATCGCTTCAGCACCCATCCCGACTTCCATAAAAGCGATCGCCCCGTACTCGTTTAATTTTAAGTATTCTTCTTCGGATAAAACCGATAAGGCTTTGGTGCGCTTAGCCAAATCTTTGACGGTGCTAAATATTTCTTTAGCAGTTTCTTTTTCGTTTAACAGATTTTCGCGCAAAGTGGCAATTGCCCTCTTAGTTTTTAACTCAGCTTCGCTGATCGCCATTTCCTGTTGTTCCTTAGCCTTAATCTTTCCTTTAATCTCTTTAATCGCTGCGACTCCGGCTGTTTGGGCAACTTTAGTCTCTTCTTTGCTTTTAACTTCTAGCTCTTTTTCTTTGGCCAGATACTGATCATCTAATTCTTTAAGTGTTGTTTTTTTGGACTCTTTGTCAACGCTGATGACTAAGTATTTAGCAAAGTAAATTACTCCGGATAAGTTTCTCGGTGAGATGTTTAATAAAAGGGACAAGTGAGACGGGGCACCCTTGAAAAACCAAATGTGAGCCACTGGACAGGCTAGATTGATATGACCCATGCGCTCGCGCCTCACCCTTGACTGAGTCACTTCAACGCCGCATTTATCGCAGATAATCCCGCGGTAGCGGATTCTTTTATACTTACCGCAGTAACATTCCCAATCTTTGGTCGGACCAAAAATCCGTTCGCAAAATAAACCGTCTTTTTCCGGCTTTAACGTTCGGTAATTAATCGTTTCCGGCTTTAAAACTTCACCATGAGACCACGATTTAATCACTTCCTGTGAAGCGAGTTTAATCTGTAAGCTGGTAAAATCAGTTAGCTTGTTCATTTTTTTTCTCTTTAACTTCTTCTGTTTTCGCTTCTTCTTTTGTCTCTTCTGCCTTAGCCTCATCGGCCGGCTCTTCAGCTTCCAGTTCATCTTCTTCATCTTTAGCGTCATCAGCAAGACTCCCTGACGGAATGATGTTTAAGCCTAAACTGTTTAACTCTTTGACTAAGACTCTAAACGACTCGGGCACGGTCGCCTCGGGAATGTCCAAAGATTTAACAATTGCTTCAAAGGCCTTGGCCCTACCGACAACGTCATCAGATTTAATCGTCAGCATTTCTTGAAGAACATGAGCTGCCCGATGAGCCTCCAAAGCCCAAACTTCCATCTCGCCCAAGCGCTGACCGCCCATCTGGGCTTTACCGCCCAAGGGCTGCTGGGTGACCAATGAATAAGGACCGGTCGAGCGAGCGTGAGTTTTGTCTTCAACCATGTGGATTAACTTTAAGATGTAGGCCACGCCAACGGCGGTTTCTTGGTCAAAAGCTTCGCCGGTGCGACCATCATAAAGCTGGACTTTCCCGGAAATCGGCAGCTTGGCTTTTTTAAGCTCTTCCTCGATTAACTCTTCCTTCACTTGTTCAAATACCGGCAAACCGATTTTGTAGTTAAGTTTTTGGGCTGCCCAGCCTAATTGGGCTTCCATTAATTGACCTAAGTTCATCCGGGCCAGCACCGACAGTGGGGAAATAATAATGTCTACCGGCCGGCCGTCGGCAAAATAAGGCATGTCTTCTGCCGGGACTACTTTTGAAATCACCCCTTTGTTACCATGTCTACCGGCTAATTTATCGCCGACGACAATTTTTCTCATCTGGGCTACCTGAACGACTACTTTTTTGATCACTCCAGGATCAAGCTCGTCACCTTTTTCCCGATCAAAGATTTTTACCTCAATCACTGTCCCACCCTCACCATGAGGGACTCTTAATGAAGTATCACGAACCTCTCTGGCCTTTTCGCCAAAAATCGCCCGCAATAAGCGCTCTTCAGCGGTTAATTCTGTCTCACCCTTGGGGGCAATTTTGCCCACTAAAATATCGTTTGGTTCGACCTGACTGCCGATAACAACAATACCGTCCTCGCCTAAATTGGCAAGTTCAGTTTCACCAACGTTGGGAATGTCGCGGGTTAATTCTTCCGGTCCCAACTTTGTATCCATAATTTTGGCTTCATATTCGTTAATCATGATTGAAGTTAAAACGTCTTCTTTGACTAACCGATCGGAAATGATCACCGCATCTTCATATCCCAAGCCGTCATAGCTCATGTAGGCAATAGTTAGGTTTTGACCTAAAGACAATTCCCCCTGGTCGCAAGCAGGACCGTCAATTAAAAGATCGCCGGTTTTAACGTTATCGCCCAAAGTGACTACCGGTTTTTGAGAATAACAGGTCGATTGGGTGGTACGGGAAAATTTAATTACTTTGTAATTAATTTCATTGCCGTTAACTTCAATTTGTTCCGGTAGTTGGGCTAGATTTTGCTTTACCTGCTTGGCTTGAGCGGTCGGAGCCTTAACCACCACCTGGTTTGCGTCAACGTAGATTACTTTGCCGTCGGTTAAAGAAGTCACAATCCGCTTCATTGAGGCGGCCACATCCAATTCCATGCCGGTCCCGACAATCGGAGCGGTGGGGCGCACCAAAGGTACTGCCTGGCACTGCATATGAGTACCCATTAACGCTCGGTTAGCCTCGTCGTGGGCGATGAAAGGAATTAAGGAGGCCGAAGTCCCAACCACTTGGCGGGGAACAACATCGATATATTCAATCTGTTCTTTAGACACTTCTAAAAATTCTGTTTGGTAGCGGGCCGGCAGCCAATCTTGAAGCAAGTATCCCTGCTCATCAACCCCGGCTTCGGCGTGAGTAATGTAGTGGGTTTCTTCTTCATCTGAGGCCAGATAGACAATTTCGTCAGAAACGCGCATCTTTTTCTTAGCGCCACTGCCCTCGACTACCACCTTTCTATAAGGCGTTTCCAAAAAGCCAAACGGATTGACTCGGGCAAATAAAGCCAGATAAGTCACTAAACCAATGTTTGGGCCTTCGGGAGACCTGACTGGACAAATCCGGCCGTATTGACTGGCGTTAATATCCCGCATTGAAAATGAGGCTCTCTCCCGGGTAACGCCCCCCGGGCCCATGACTGACAAACGCCTTAAGTTATCAATTTCCGACAGGGGGTTGGTTTGATCCAAAATTGTTGACAACCTATTTCTTCTGAAAAAGTCGGAGACGGCAGCAATCACCGGTCTGGGATTTACTAAAGTGCTGGGGGTAATTTCGACTTCGGCTTTAGCTAAGCTCATTTTTTCTCTAATGGAACGCTCCAGCCGAAGCAGACCCAATCTAAAAGCGGTAGTGGCCACCAGCTCGCCGACACGCCTGACCCGACGGTTGCTAAGTGAGTCAATATCATCAACCCTGCCTTTGCCGTTTTGGAGACCAATTAAATATTTAATCGTAGCAATAATGTCCGACGCGGTTAAAACCCTGGTGTTTTGATCAACCTTAAGACCTAGGCGGCGGTTTAATTTGTAGCGGCCGACGTCACCCAAATCGTAACGCTTAGGATCAAAAAACATCCGTTGCAATAACTCTTTGGCGTTATCCAAAATCGCCGGCTCTCCTGGACGCATTTTTTGGTAAATCTCAATCAAGGCCTCTTCATGGGTTTTGGCCGGGTCTTTTTCCAGGGAAGATAAAATGTAGGGGTGTTTTTGGTCCACGTCAACCACGGCAAACATTTTCATAATCTCTTCATCGGTATGAGGCTCTAAGGCCCGAAGTAGGGTGGTCGCCGAGATTTTACGGTGTCGGTCAATTTTTACCGAGACGGTATTGTAGCGGGAAATGTTTACTTCCAACCAAGAACCCCTAAGCGGACGAAGTTCTGCTTGGTAAAGATTGCGGCCGGTGGTCAAATCAACTGTGCCGGAAAAAAAGACCCCCGGAGACCTGACCAATTGATTAACGACGGCTCTTTCGATGCCGTTGATGATAAAAGTGCCAACTCGGGTCATTTGAGGAACGTCGCCCATAAACACTTCCTGCTTGGTAACATCACCTGTCTGCAGATTAGTTAATTTTGCCTTAACTCTTAGCGGTGCCTCAAAGGTTAAGCCTTTTTTAAGCGCCTGTTGAGGAGAATGTTTGGGCTCACCGACTGTATGATCCCCAAATTCAAGCTGCCAATTTTTGCCGGTGAAATCATCAATCGGAGAAATGCTATCCAAAGCTTCTTTAATACCCGTATCCAAAAACCATTGATATGACTCTTTTTGGACATCCACTAAATTCAACTGGGGTATATTTTTAGGCGCTTTTTTCCAAAAAAGACGGTTGGTTTTAGCGGTAGTTGTAAACATTAATTTTAAAAAAGTACAGAAAAAACGGGCTTTCGACCCGTTTTATAAATTTAACTGATTGTCAAAAAAAGTTGATCACCGGCAAACTAAAAAAGTTAACAACAAAAACTAGCCTGAGTAACAGGCTGAGATTAGAGTACTATACCAAATTCTCGCCAGTTGTCAAGGGTTAGCGCTTGGAAGTACTGCCAAAATAGTTTATTAGCCAGGCAAACAGCCAAGCCGCTATCCAAGTTAAGCCAACGGCCGTGACCAATCCCAGGCCAAAATTGCTCCTAATCGGCTGGTAAACCCACATTTTACTCATATCAAAACCGTGAAACCAGCTCTGGGCTACTAAACGGCTGACACCGGGAAATAAGACAAAAGCCAGGCTGCAAAAAATATAAACTCCACCCACCCAAACAGCGGCGGCGTTAGCAACAGCTTTTTCTTTTATAACTGCCACATTAATTCACCCCCTTCCCCATTAATATTTTTGAAAGATAAAATTAATTGTTTTACCCCTGATTGAAGCGGTGCTAACGTCAATTCTCCTTGTAAATGATGACCGCCACTACCGCCAGACCAACTGGAAACGATATAGGTGTTACCCCGATCGTCTTGAGCCGAAACTACTTGAGTTAAGTCATAGTCAAGATCAATCGAGTGGGTGGTAAAGTCAAGTTTAAAAACCACTGGTTTATCGGCAACAACATCTTGAGGGACAACGCTCACCTCAACTTGTCCCAAGTTAATTATTTTTGTTTCCAATGCGATCGGTTCAAATGGTTTGGGCACTAACCAAAACCACCCCGCCAGGGTAAAAACCATCAGAGTCATTAAACCAACTAACCACTTCATCGTTTTAACCTCCAGAGCATATAGCCAATGCCGGCTAGATTACTGATAATACCGACAAATAACAGCTCCTTTTGGTAGTTAACTAAAAATATGGCCGCTCCGGCCAAACCTAAAAACGGCGCTACTTCGACTGCATGGTGGGCACAGCAGGCTACCATGCTGACTCCGGAAACCGCGCTGCTGCCGCCAACCATCATCTTCCCCTGACGCAAGCGGGCGAACATTGCCCACTGTACTCCAAAACCCAAAATCAACAGACTCATCCAGGGCCATAAGTTTAAAAATTGTTGCAATGGGTAAAACGCGTCTTTGGTGAATAAAAATAAAACCAAATAATAAAAAAGACTTAAACCAAAACTGGCCAGCAGGCCGGCTCCGATCATAAGGATAATTTTGCTTTTCTTAGACTCATAGCGTTAATGACCACAATCACGCTAGACAAACTCATTAAAATCGCCCCGAACTCCGGTTTTAATTGAATTCCCCAAGGCATAAATAACCCGGCGGCGGCCGGGATCGCCAAGGTGTTATAGCCCAAAGCCCAGGTTAAATTTTCAATCATTTTTCGGTAAACCTTGCGTGACAAAACAATCAGCCGGCTGATATCTTCTGGATTACTCCGGGTTAAAACTACGTCGCCGGCCTCAACTGCGACATCGGTACCTGCCCCAACAGCGACGCCGACATTGGCTTGGGTTAAAGCCGGGGCATCATTAACACCGTCACCGACCATAATCACGGTTCTACCTTTATCCTGTAAGGATTTTATGTGCTTGTATTTATCTTCAGGTAAAACTTGAGCAAAAACAGTGTCTATCTTAAGTTCTTTGCCGACTTTATCGGCCACTGCCTGGTTGTCGCCAGTGAGCATCGCCACTTTAACGCCCAAACGGTGAAGCTTATCGATAGCCGTTTTTGATTCCGGTTTAATCGCATCGGCTAAAGTAAGACTGCCCAAAATCTGGTTTCCCTCTGCCACAAATACATTAGCCGAGCTTTTAGGCGTAAGATTTAATTCTTTCATTAGGGTAGCATTGCCGACATAATAAGTTTTGCCGTTAACTTCACCCTGAATCCCTTTGCCGGCCAAGTTTTTAAAATTGTCTACCCTTACCGATTTAATTCCTTGTCCTTTGGCGTACTTAACAATTGACTGACCGATGACATGTGAAGAATGCGCTTCCAGGCCGGCAGCAATGGTTATTAAGTTCTTGGCATTTTTGTCTTTCGCCTCTACCTTGGTGACGCCAAATTCCCCTTTGGTCAGCGTCCCGGTTTTATCAAAGACCACATAGTCGGCTTTTTTGACCACTTCCAGTTTGGCCATGTCTTTAATAAACACTCCGTTATTGACTGCTAGCTTGGTAGCAATCGTGGTTACGGTTGGAATCGCCAAACCCAAGGCGTGAGGACAAGCAATGACTAAAACCGTAATCGCCAAAGTCAATCCAAAAACAAAAGGTTGACCGATTAAAAGTGACCAAACCGCCAAGGTTAACAAGGCGACAATTAAAGCCACAAAAGTTAAGTAACTGGAAATTTTGTCAGCCAGCCGCTGGGCTGACGGCTTAGTATTCTGGGCGGCTTTAATTAATTTTTCAATCTGACCAATGGTAGAGTTTTCTCCCACCCGGTCAAGCTTGACTTCCACCGAACCGTCCAAGCAAATGGCGCCGGCCACCACTTTACTATCCTTGGCTTTTTCAACCGGCTTTGATTCTCCGGTAATGTGGGCCTCATTAAAATTGGCGCCACCCTTAACAATCACCCCGTCGGCCGGAACTTTTTCTCCGGGTAACACCCTAACCACGTCTCCCTTTTTTAACTGATCTAAGCTGACGTCTTTGACCTGACCGCCAACGATTAAATGGGCCTCTTTTGGCAACAACTTAGCCACTTCCTGCAAGGCGTTGCCGGCGGCGGAAGAACTTTTAGCTTCCAAAAAATGGCCAAATAATAAAACCCAGATCAAAGTTGAGATTTCCAAATAAAATTCCGTTCCTAATGCCGGAATAAAAGTGCCGGCGGCAGAAAATAAATAGCCGGAACCAACTGCCAGAGAAACTAAGGTCATCATCCCATATTTACCAACCATGATTTCGTGGCGGGCGTGCACAAAAAAAATCAGCCCAAAGTAAAAAATAATTGAAGCCACAATCAGCTTTAATAACGCCGGTCCGCTAAATAAGGTCAATAAGCCCAGGGGAATCAATAATATCGTCACAATGATAAACCGGGTTAAAAAATCTTTGGCTGCTGTTGGACTGGCCATCATGCTGGCGTGATCGTGGCCAGCATGATGATCACCTTTGTCCGCTTCATCGATAGGCACCAGATCCATGCCGCATTTGGGACATCTCCCTGGTCCTGATTGACGAACCTTAGGATGCATCGGACAGGTGTAAACGGTCATTTTAAACCCCTCCTAACTAGTTGATAAATTAAATATAACGCTCCTGCCGCAAAGCCTAAATTAAGCCAGGGGTTGCCGGTAACC
>DATEUG010000132.1:0-15293 GCA_035283225.1 Patescibacteria group bacterium
CTTGATTGCGGCCGTTTTGCTTTCGGTCGGTACTCCGGAATGCCATCGATTATTTGGATATCCTCAGCTCCTTCATCTGAGAATCCCATTGCCCGAGCCGCGTCAATTCTAGCGGCTTTATTGTCGCCTCCGATACCACAAGCAGAGAATTGATATTTCTCGTTCATATATTTCACCCCCTTTCTTATAAAAAATCCCGCCTTGTTGCGGGATGTCTGAGGAGGTGGTTTTTAAGTTTTACCCACTCACACATCTCCCAACAAAGGGTTGAGTAGATGTGGTGGTAGTGGTTTGTCTTAAATTTTTCATAAAAAAATCACCGCTTAGGTCAGAGCTCCTTTCGGGGCGGTTCCATCTGACTTTCGGTGATCTTAATTTACATCTTTACGCTGATGCAGCGCTTCTCTTTGAGGTTAGTTAAGTCTCATGTAAACGAGAACGATTAAGGGCAGTATAATTTTCCTTGTATGTTTAGTCAAGTGGAACCGGAGGGACTTGAACCTTCAACCTCTACAATGTCAATGTAGCGCTCTAACCAGTTGAGCTACGGTTCCTAACTTGACTATTTTAGCATAGCCCAACACCTCACCAAGGTGAGTAATACCAGGAACGTCCTAAATTAGAAGGCGGCTGAGGTTTTCGTATCTCTGCCTTTCTTTTTCTTACAATTTCCTGGACTAAGGATTGTAATGGTGTCCCCTTAGCTCCTTTTGAGTAGGCTAGGCTAGCTGCCCGGCGAACACCGCGAATCGTTGAGGCATCCTCTATATTACAAATAGCTTCCGCTATTTCATATCTTTTACCCCAAGGATAAGCTGTACTAATCTCAGCAATTTTCATTATCGCCATTCCCCTTTCTTCTTCTTGGGGGCTGGGGTGGTTCTGTGGATTCCAGAATTGAGCAATATGTTTTTGAACGGCATTTTCAGCCGACAGTTTTAATTGCCCGCTTAGCTGTTGTTGCTCTGGTCCTTGAATTTCTTTGGTCATATTTATCACCTCCTTTCAAGCCATAAAAAAACCTCCCGGTTGGGAGGTCTGATTTACTAATTGAAATTAACTAATTAGCAGCCACAACCTCCCTCACCGTTGCCAAAAGCAAAAGTGGATTGAAAGTTATTGAAGCCAAGAAGTTGCTGGTTCATAAATTTAGCCGGATTGAGTGGAGACTGTCCGCTCGCCGGAAAGCATGAAGCTGGTGCCGGATTTTTTGACTCCAGCCCAGTACCCCTGCCTCTTTTGACTACGGTGATTTTGCAGTTGCAGCCAAGTTCTTGATTCGGAAATCTTTTTTCTTGCCAGCTTAATTAAGGAAAGCAGGCGCTCAAAAAAGTTCTGGTGGTAGACGCCGGGATTAACTACTGCTTGAAAAGCGGTTTTTTCAACTTCAACCATTAAACCAACTTGATCTTTGGCCATGGCTTTGATTTCCACCTGAAGGGTTTCGATCTGGGCCTTAACTTGCTGTTTTTCCCGGGAAAAAATCACCTGCTCTTCATGGCGGATTGACTCCATCCGGCTTCTCTCTTGCGCGCGAATCCGGTTTTCCCGCTGGGTCAAAAAGGCTTCGAAATCAAAATCATTATTTACCCGGTCACTGGGACGTGAGCCACCGCCCTGACTATCTTTAAACGCCTCAATAAAGTTTTGAAACTTAGGCGCTTTGGCTTTCTTTTTGGTTTGAGTTAAATCAGTCAATTTTGTACTTGTCATAATCTTGGCCGGATTTTACTATAAGGCCAAAAGATAGTCAATTACTTGGCGTTTTCGCAACACTGAAGCAATGTAAGCCCGCTCTGAAGGCGTGTTTAGTCGTTTTTTTAGCTTTTCGTCCCCGGAAGCGGCAATCATTTTATCGATGTCTTCAACTTTTGCGGCAAACTTCTTCTCGTCGCCTATGGCTGACAAAATTAATTCCAGCGTCAATGAGTTGATGGCAGTTTGACGGTACTCTATCTTTAATTGATCAACCGTTTTCTGATTGGAACTGGCGTATTGGTCAATGGTTAAACCTAGTTTTTGGATTTGGTCCAAAAGTCTAGCAAGCAACCGGTCGGTTTCTGCTTGGATCATTAAATCCGGCAGGTCAACGCTGACAGTTTCAAGTAGAGCGCGGGAAATCAGGTTTAGTTTTTGGGTTTCGGTTAGTTCCGGTTTGCCAGGCACAACAATTTTATCTTTGGCTAAAGCCCCTTTGACCGCTGGTTGGTAGTTGCCAAGTTTCATTTCCGGTAACTCACAGGCTGTAGCTTTAAATTTCCAGGCATCGTTTTCCTTGGCGGCCACAATGGTAATTTTTGGGCTAATTGCCGGCCTGAGTTTATGCTCGTTGACGGCCTCGGCATAAGTTTTGGGCAACAAGTGATTAACTACCTCACCATAAACGTCAGCCTTATCAACTGACTTTTCGACTAAATCTTTGGGCGCTTTGCCTTTACGAAAACCCTTAATTTTCACCTCGTCCGCAAAATGACCTAAAACATGATCATAGGTCTTTTTAACTTCACTCCAGGGAACTTCAAATTCCAGTTCAAAGGTTTTTTTGGGTAACCAGGTTAATTTGGCCATTTTTGGATTATAGCACGAGGATTATTCATACCTGATTGCCTCAATCGGCGGCAGTTTGGCGGCCCGGTTGGCCGGAAACACGCCAAAAAAGATGCCGATGCCTGAGGAAACAGACAAAGCGATTAAAACCGCTACCAGATTGATCTCGGCCGGGAAGAAATTTCTGACAATTAAAACGATCGCTCCGGCTAAAAGTAGTCCCACCAAACCGCCCAAAAACGACAAAACTAAAGCCTCAGTCAAGAATTGCCATAAAATATCTTTTTGGGTAGCCCCAATTGCTCTTCTGATTCCCACTTCCTTGGTTCTTTCGGTAACCGCTGCGTACATGATGTTCATGATGCCGATGCCGCCGACAATTAAAGAAATTGAACCGATGGCCACTAAAATGGCATTGACAATGGTAAACACCTGGTTGACGGTCGACAAAATCTCCGTTTGCTCAGTAACGGTGAAATCTTCATCATCGTACCGCTTTAAGAGTGTCGCCTTAGCGGCTGTTTTTAAAGCTTCGACGTTTTCCTTATCAATCGTTCCCAAAGCAAAATTAAAGAAAGTTTTATCAGGATTTAAACTGCCGAATGTAGTCGTATAAGGTATAAAAACCCCCTGATCAATTTCCGGATCGCCTCTTTTCTCAATCACGCCGATGACCTGCAACCGTTCGTCACCGGCCTTAATAGTTTTATTCAAGGCAGTTTCAGGGCGGTCGGCAAATAAATTGTTGGCCAAATCCCAGCCCAAAGCCACTTTTTTGCTTCTGCGGTCAATGTCTGATTCAGTAAAGAATTTACCGCTTTCTATTTTAAAATTAAATAATTTTGGAGCTTGAGTGTTGGTTCCCATGATTGTTCCCAGGCGTTTGGCCTTTCGATACTCAATTGTGACCCCGCTTTTGGTAAAACCAGGGACGACGTAATCAGCTTCAGGAATTTTTTTCAAAGCCAAATAATCTTTTTCGTCAAAGTGGGCGCCGCCGGCAAATCCCCTGCCGAAATTGCCTCCCGGTCCTGCCTCTTTGTTAAAAACGTTGCCGGGCAAAATAATGACAATGTTGGCACCCAAACTTTCAAACTGGGCTGACAGATAATTTTTTAAACCCAGGCCCAAAGCAATCAATAAAACTACAGACAAGACTCCGATCATAATCCCTAATGAGGTTAAGATGGTTCTGACTTTGCTTTTTTTAAAGTCAGTTAAGGCATTAGTAATTAATTGAATAAATTTATTCTGGTTCATAGATATTTTTTAACCACTCGGCCGTCTTTAATATAAACCCGTTTCTGGGCCCTTTTGGCAATATCTTTTTCGTGGGTGACCATAACAATGGTGGTTTTAAATTCCCGCCGCAAATCTTCAATCAGTTTAAGAATTTCCGGGCCGGTGCGGCTGTCAAGGTTGCCGGTGGGTTCGTCAGCCAGAATTATTTTTGGATTTAAGATTAAAGCCCGGGCAATCGCCACCCGCTGCTGCTGGCCGCCGGAGATTTTGTTAGGGTAAAAGTTTTGTCGATCTTTTAGACCAAAGCGGTTTAATAAATCCATAGTCTTTGCTTTAACGTCAAAATTGGCTTTACTTTTTAAATATGCAGCCGGCAGCATGACATTTTCTAAAACTGTTAACTTGTTTAATAAATTAAAAGATTGGAAAACAAAACCAATGGTTTGGTTTCTTAGGCTCGAGAGTTTATCATCGCTCATCCGGGAAATATCCTGGCCGTTTAAATAAATTTTGCCAAAGGTTGCACTTTCCAGTAGACCAATTAAATACATTAAGGTTGATTTGCCTGAACCGGACGAACCCAAAATACTTAAATACTCATTGGGCATGATTTTTAAGGAAACATTGTCAACCGCTTTTACTTTCGTTTCACCCAGATAGTAGGTTTTACTGACTTTACTAAGTTCAATGATCGGTTGCCTCATTGGCTCTTTTTTGCCACAATCACGGTTTCACCCTCGTTTAGCCCGGAGGTAATTTCAATT
Organism: Patescibacteria group bacterium; assembly: GCA_035283225.1. Lineage (GTDB taxonomy): Bacteria > Patescibacteriota > Microgenomatia > UBA1400 > CG1-02-47-37 > DATEUG01. The sequence goes on from DATEUG010000132.1 coordinate 4,554, forward strand.
GAATCTTCGCTTTCAATCCCGGTATTTACCTGTCTATCTTCAACCCGATTGTTAATTACGACTTGGACATTACTGCTGTCTTTTAACTGGGTAACGCTGCTTGATGGCACGGTCAAAACATCAGTCTTTTCGGCCACGTTAATAGTGATTTCACCATTCATGCCCAAGCGCAGCTTAGCCGCTGGATTTAATAAATTAAACTTGACTAAATAAACCGTCGCCCCTGATGAATCAAGGCTGGAACTAAAATCGAGCCAATTAACTGTTAGTGGAAAAGTTTCCCCCGGGAAAGCATCCAGCACTAGTTCGGCCGGTTGATCAAGCATCAATTTGCCGATATCAATTTCGTCAATCTCGGCGACAAAATTAAGCTTTAAGGGGTCGGCAATGGTAAAGACGGCGGCGGCCGGGGTGATATTGACCCCGGCAATAGGAGTGTCGATATGGGTGACGACCCCGGCAATCGGAGAAATTAAGGTAGAGTACTTTAGGGCAATATCTTTTAATTCCGCGTCCAAAACCGTTTTATCCAGGTCCCACTGGTTTTTTTCCAAAAGGCGTTTAATCGTGTCAGTCAAAGTTTTGTCCCGGTAGGTCACCTGGAGATCTTCTTCAAAGTCATTTCTTTCCTTGGAATAATCCCGCAAAGTTTTTTCTAAAGTTTTTTGTAACTCCCGCTGATCCAGTGAAGCGATTGCCTGCCATTTATTTACCTGGTTCCCTTCTTTAACACCGACCCAGCTTAAGTAGCCTGAAGTTTGAAACTTTAACTCGACCTGATTTTGGGATTCGATTTTTCCTGAAGCGTTCACGGTTTGGCGGATAGCTTCACGCTTGACAGTGGTCAGCTCATACTGGGCCTCTATTGGTTGGGGTCGGAAGCGATTCCAGCCGGCAAAGCCAATGATTAATGCCGCTGTAATGATAGCCGCAGCCATTAACTTTCTGGCCTTAAGCCATTTAGCTAAGACTTTGAAGTTTTTGCCAAAACTGGTAAGGGTAGTAAAAGTAGAGTTAAAGTTTTTAATTATTGTCAGCATAATGTGCTTGCACTGAGCGTAGTCGAAGTGCCAGGGAGAGGACTTGAACCTCCATAGCCTTGCGGCCACAGGATCCTAAATCCTGCGCGTCTACCATTTCGCCACCCTGGCTCTTTATAGGTATTTTAGCAGAGGGTGGGCTAATTTTTTAGTCCGGGTTACCGCCGCTAGGTGTGCCTGCCGCTCTAATCGATCGTTTAATGGTTTTAGTTTTACTGAGCCATACTTTAGTTTTAATGCCTGTTTTAAGAGGAAATCAGCCAGGTGCGGATTTTTGGGAAGAAGTGAGCCGTGAAGATAGCAACCAAAAACATTCCCAATTCTTGCGCCTTCAGTTCGGTCGTGGCCGTTGTTGCCATGGCCGATTATCGTTACCCCAAAAGCCGCCGATTTGTCTTTCAACCAAGTGTTGCCGGAATGGTTTTCAAAGCCGACCAACTGGCCTAAATCGGTTTTAACCAAAAGGTTACCGATTTTTCTGGCTTTACTGGCAACAGTGTATAAAGGGAGTAAACTGATGCCTTTAAGCTTTGGTCCTTTAAACGGTTTAAAGTAGTCGCCAAACAGTTGGTAGCTGCCGCAGATAGTCAGCATCGGGATTCCGGCTTGGGCAGCCACTTGTAATACTTTTTTCTTTTTTTGCAGATCTAAGCTGGCAATCACCTGCTGCTGGTCTTGGCCGCCGCCGGCAAACAACAGATCAAAACTACCCTGTTTTAACGGTTGACCGGCCTCAATCTCTTTAACGCTAAGTTTAATTCCCCGCTTCTGGCAGCGGTATTTTAAAGCTAAAACATTCCCTCTATCACCGTAAATATTTAAAAGCTTGGGATAAAGATAAGCTAAAGTTAAGTTCATATTTTTTAAGTTAACAAACGCCGCAGTTGACGCATGGCGGTATAAGTAGCCAGCAAATATTTTCTTGATTCCGGCAGCCTTTTTAATTGATTAAAGGCCGAAACTGGATTTGGTGTAACTTTAATTAAATTTGACTTAAGACCGGCATATTTTAGTCTTAAGGCCATGTCAAAAGCCCTGGTGCCGGTGACGATAACCGGCAAATGCCGTTTGGAAAGTTCGCTAAAGTTGACGTCCCAAATCCAGGAAACATCGGTGCCATCAGCCAGTAAGTCATTCAGCTGGATTAACAGCGGCTGGTTTAACCGGCCGTGTTCAACCAGCATCTGCCAATTGGTATTAAAGCTGGATGGATTTTTGACCAAGTTTAATTGGTAACGCTTAGCGGCAACGGTAAAGCTTTCGCCCCGGCCGAAAGCGGGTGGTAGGCGTCTGGCAATATCAGTGATTGGCAGCTTAGAAATTTTAAGCGCCTGGCACAGGGCACGAGTTGCCCACAAACTGTCGTGGTTAAACTTGCCTTCAAGATGGGCCGGGAACTGGCGGCCAAGCTTAGAGTTTACTTTGCCAAAGGTAGAAAGTCTCAGCCAGGTTAATGCCTTCAGGCGCGGGTCAGCGGCGTTAATAATTACCTGAGCGTTTTTTGGCAGTTTAGCAAAGCTAGCCTGCCAGCGACTTAAAACTGTATCCAGCTCGCCGTAGCGGTCCAGCTGATCCCGGGATAAATTGGTAATTAGCACTACCTGTGGCTTTAGTTGTTTTACTGCTTGAGGAACCACGGCTTCATCTATCTCCCAGATAGCCAACTTAACCGGTAACCTGCCCGTTAAACTGACCTGCTCCACTAGCTTTGAAGCCACCCCCCGCATCAAATTTGAACCGGTGCTGTTTCTGATAAAGCCAACGTTACCGGCTTTTAAGACATTGCCTAAAAGATAAGCGGTGGTGGTTTTGCCGTTAGTGCCGCTAATGATTACTGACTTAAGCTTATTTTCCCTAACTATTTTTGCCACCCAGTTTGGATCTAGAGCAGTGGCCACCAGTCCTGGTAAAGCCGATCCCCGGTTACCCGGTAACAGCTTTAATAGTCTGGCAAGGAGTTTACAAAGACCTGTAATTAGCACTATTGACATATTATAAGGTATGTGTTAATATCCTTTTTAGATCCGTCGGTAGCGCCTCACCGGGCATACTGATGGATTTTTTTATCCCTATAATATTCACTCTAGTCAGTTCCTCTAGTCCATCTCGTCCAGGAACTGTTGTACCCCTGTAGCCCAGGATCCGGTTGAGAGTGGTGTATAAATAGCCATGATTTCTTCAGGTGTGACTAAGCCTTTGCCCAGATAGTTTTTAGATAAGCCGGCAGTGACGGTATCGATGGCTTCTTTGTAGGAAGGAAAGGTTAACGTTCCCCGGCTATGAATTCCCCAGCCCCAGCAGTTGTTTGAACCATCGGGCGCTTTTTTACATAAGTTAGATTCTTGCTGGGCAATCGCCACCATTAAGCGCGGATCAATCCCTTTAGATCGGGAAGTTTCCACCAAGTAGTCAGCATAAACCAACAAGGGTGAGTTGTATTTTCTTAAGTAGCTTTTAACGATTTCCGGAATGGCGTCTTCTGATTTAACCGAATAGGTAAAAGCGCCGATTACCTCCGGTAGCACGGCGTTACTGGTCACATTTTCCGGACCAAAGGTGGTAATTTTTGGCCGGTAGGATTTTTGCGGAGTGTTAGCGATATTGGCATAGGCCGATATTGCAATTGCCAAAGTGATGCTGGTGATTGTCACCCAGCCTAAAACAGCCGCTAATTTTTTTATCATCGGTCTCATTATATAATATACTGCTCTTTAACATGGGCCACGGTGTTGGAACTGGTAGACAAGCACGCTTCAGGAGCGTGTGGTCTTTACGATCGTGAGAGTTCAAATCTCTCCCGTGGCACCTCTCGACTTCGCTCGAGGCTATAGCCCTGAGTGTAATCGAAGGGCCGGGGTGCTGAAACTGGTATACAGACACGCTTGAGGTGCGTGCGCCGCAAGGCTTGCGGGTTCAAGTCCCGCCCCCGGCACCAAAAGTTGGTACAATAAGGACTCGTAGCTCAGCTGGTTAGAGCGTCCGGTTTACATCCGGAAGGTCGTAGGTTCAATTCCTACCGGGTCCACCCATGGCAGGGTAGCCAAGTCGGTCACGGCGGGCGTCTGAAAAACGTCAGATATTGGTTCGATTCCAATTCCTGCCACCATGTTAGATTTTAGTAAGATTAAAAAGGCCAATGCCAAACTTCTGGCTCTGGAAGCGCTTTTTGATGGCGATATTAATGCGATCCAAAAACTGAAAGCTGCTGCCCGTTTGGCTAAAGGAATTAACTCAACCCTAGATAAAAGTTTGGATCAGCTGTTTGAGCTGGAAATGAAAATCCAAGAGATTAAAAAAGGTAAACTCGGGTCAATCGTGGCCGATAAACTGCCGGAAGAAAACGAGAAACAGAAAAAATATAAAAAACTGGTAGTTTTGTATTTTTCCAGAAGAAAACAGCTTAAAGCCGAAACTGACCGGGTCAGAAAAGAATTAACCAAAGACTACCCTAAGCTTCAAAACCAATCGGCCCAGCAAACGATGCGGGCATCCCGAATCATGCGTGCCGCTAAGGGCCCATTGGGTTTGGTGACTTTGGTTGCCGCCGGCCTTGTTTGGCTGCAGATGTCTTCAGCTCAAGTAACGATTGTCAATCAGGGCTGCAATACCATTCAGCCGTCAAGCTACAGCAACATCCGTTTGCCCGGCATATCTTTACCCCAAGCCCCAATTGTTGACGGCGGTCAGGGTGAAGTTAAAATTCCCGCTTTGCGTTTCAAGCTGACAGTTGATGCTAATCGTCTGGTTCGGGTTAGCGCCTATGGAATAAAGTTTGACTTTGCTTTGGGAAATAAAGATATTGACCTGATTTTTAACGGCGAGTCGCTATTACAAGGAGCAACTGAATTAAAGCTTAAGCCCGGCTCCCAAAACACTTTGGTGGTTGCCTGCTGAATGTTATAATGTTTTACCAAACGCGGGAGTAGCTCAGTTGGTAGAGCGTCTGCTTGCCAAGTAGAAGGTCGCGGGTTCGAATCCCGTTTCCCGCTCAGAATTAAATTAGGAAACTCCTATTTTTCTTTTTTTGTTTTGTCTTGAAAAGTCCATTCTTTTTTGTCTGCCTGACTGAGCTTTTCGGAGAAATCTTCTTGCCAATACTGCAAGGCTTTAACCATTTGTCCCAATCTATAGCCCAACGCCGTTTCTCTCAATGATTCGTATTGTTCAAGAATAACCTTTTGTTCATCCGGAGTAAGTTTTCTCAAATCTCTGCCAATAAAATCTTTCGGGTTAATTAGTTGAGTTTTTTTGTGCTGTTTTTCGTAAAATTCGTTAATTCTGACGATACTATCATCGAACGGGTCTGCAAGATAATCTTGGCCGTCGATTCGAATTAAACTGATTGTACTTCTAAACTGTAACGGGGTAAACTCATGTTTTTCTACAACAGCATTGACTTTTGACCTAGTGTCTTGTTCTAAATCTCCGTAAGATAAGGTGGCAATTTCCTGCCCCTTTTTAAAAACCAAAACATCTCCTTCAAGAGACAGTGGTAAAAGGATTGGGTATTGTAGGTCGGTCAGTTGGCCTAAAGCTTGGAATGTCCTAAAGACTCTTTTGGCATATCCTTGCGAGAAGCGATAGGTATCAGGATAAATTTTGACAAATAAGCCTTCTGAGTTATTAGTTGCAGTCATTTTGCTTGTGTACACCTCTTCGCCGGCAAGTTGCCATCCATCTTTAGCTGAAAATGACTCCATAGAACCGGCAGCATCAAACACAATTAACGACCTAAAGTTTGCGGCACTTTCGGCATAATTACTTGGCTTAGTTTCTCTGGTCATAACGGGCCGTATTATAGCACTCTATACTTTAGCTGAGGTTCTTTTTTCAAGTCCCGTTTCCCGCTCATGTATAATGATTTAAACATGAACACAAAGAAACTTTACTTCTGGCTGGCATTCACAATTGCAGGACTTCTTTTTTCCCAAATTAAATTCACCCAATTGGCTGGGGCTAACATTTCTTTTACCTTGTTTGACTTTTTTGCCCCGGTAGCCGGCGCCTTTTTGGGCGGACTGTTTGGTATTACCAGTGTCTTGGCTGTCAGCTTGGTTAATTTTCTGACTAACGGCAGCTATGCTGTCCCGGCTTTGATCCGTCTCTACCCGACCTTGTTTGCGGTTTGGTATTTCTCGCTGCCCCCTAAACAAAAGACCAATAGATGGGTGTTACTGTTTCCCCTTCTTTCGATGGTTTCTTTCTGGGCCCACCCGGTCGGCCGAGAGGTTTGGTATTACCCCTTAATGTGGTTGATTCCTCTTGCTGCCTATTTTAAGCGCGACTGGTTGTATTTACGCGCCCTGGGAGCAACATTTACCGCTCATGCGGTGGGTGGAGCCGCCTGGATTTGGGCTTTTAATCTGCCTGCTTCAGTCTGGCAGGGCTTGATCCCGGTAGTGGCCATGGAAAGACTGGTGTTTGCCGGCGGAATTTCTCTAGCTTACCTTATCTTTTCTTATGCTTTTAGCCGGGTCAGTGCGTTAGCTACTACTCGGCGACAATAACCGACCCAAAAGTCGTGGGATTTAAGTGGTCGTGAAAGCTCCAAGTACCGATGTCTTCAAAAGTAAAACTGTAGGTGGCTCCTTTAGGCTCCCCTTGTAACTGATCAAAGCCCGGCAGCTCCAGGTGAGTTGGGTGAAGCGCTGAAGCCACCCACATATCGGTGGAACTTTCATTGACAAAGGTGACGGTCGTTCCCGGCTTGACGGTAATGCTTTTAGGCGAAAAACCGGTATCGGTGTAAGCAATAGTATTAGTGGCCGGAGATGGTTGACTGACTGGTTGAGCTTCAGGCGCTTGAACCGGCCGGGTGAGAAAATAACCGCCGATTAAAATTAAACCGGTCAAAGCGACTAATAAAACAATTGTTGATTTACCCATATTAACTAATTGATATCAGTTTACCTATGATAAAATATCAAAGTCAAGCCTTTTCTTGCCGGATGGTGAAATGGCATCACAGCGGCCTTTGAAGCCGTTTTTCTTGGTTCGAATCCAAGTCCGGCAACCAGGCCGTGGTGGTGAAACTGGTATACACGCAAGACTTAAAATCTTGTGGCCGCAAGGCCGTGCGGGTTCGATTCCCGCCCTCGGCACTTCGACTACGCTCAGTGCGAGCACATCGGGGTGTGGCTCAGTTGGTAGAGCGCTGCGTTTGGGACGCAGAGGCCCTCGGTTCGAGTCCGAGCACCCCGACCAGGCGGGTATGGTTCAATGGTAGAACCACAGATTTCCAATCTGTTGATGAGGGTTCGATTCCCTCTACCCGCTCAAAAACATAAAGGCGAAAAAGAGAAAGGTGAAAAGAAAAAAGAAGAATTAGTTTAGATCGCCGCAACTAACGTACACCTTGGATTCGGCCGCTGATTTGTGGACGTTGACTGCCAGTGGCAACTGGGCTTTAAGATCAGCTAAGCTGACATCAAGGGTTGTTTCCGACGCCCCGTTAACGACATTAGTTAACGGATAAACAACGGCTCCGGGTGTGGGGCAAGCGCCGGTGTGAATGTGCGCCGGCTGGTTAGCCCCTGTTGATTGTCCTTCCAATGCGATAGTGACAACAGTTTTGCCGTCAACTTCTTCTAAGGTGGCAGTACCGGTTTCGTCAGAATCATTTTGAGCGGCTAAGGTAACCATCATTTTCTCCATCATCGTTCCAGTTTGGGTTTCGGTAGTAGCAGCCGGCGATGTCGTCGGATACATCGAGGTACCTTTGTTACCAGCCATTAAGTAGTAAATCAGCCAATAAACGAAACCACCGACCACCAGATAAATGAGGATGTTTTTTAGGCTAAACCAGTTTTTCCCGTATCCTTCTTCAGCCATATTCTAATACCAATTATGTATAAGTTTATTTAGCTTGTCAATATGTTAAAATTAGTCTGTTTCTTGCGCCTGTAGCTCAGGGGATAGATCCGCCAGCTGGCGGACTTCTAAGCGGGCAGGCTTGTTGGCAATTTAATTTTTTTAAGCGCCTGTAGCTCAGGGGATAGAGCATCCGCCTTCTAAGCGGGAGGTCACAGGTTCAAATCCTGTCAGGCGCACACTATTTGGTAAAATAAGCAGTATGGTGGCTGTAGCTTAGCTGGTTTAAAGCGTCTGCCTGTGGAGCAGAAGATCGGGAGTTCAAATCTCCTCAGCCACCCATCGGTTTTTCCTCAAGAGAATTCCCTACCCATTTGTGCCGGCTCGAACCTATTCCTTTATGATGTTATAGTAAATTGATGAAGAACCTGATAATAGGGTTCATGTTAGGTGTAATTTTAACTTTGGTTTTTAATCCATTCTCTGGCAGGAAGTTTTCTATCCAGTCCCCAGACAAGCAATCTCAACTTTCTGAATCAATTCAAAACTTTTCCTACTTTAATTTACCTCAAGAATACTTTTCAAAAGATAATGTTATTTGGGGAGAAGTAAGTCCTGACGGCAATAGCAAATTCCAGAAGGCTGCTTATCGTGATGGATTCCAATCATATCCAACAACAGACGTAAAAATTAGTAACTACTCCAGCGATATTATAGAGTTTAACTCTAAACCTAATTTTTCAATTTTTTCCAAAGATGAGTTTGACGTAAACGCAGATGGTAAGTCGGAATCAATCATAAGTTTGGCAGAAAATGGGGTAAATCATCCTCCGCATTATTGGCAAATACTCAAATCCGGGATGGTTATATTTACTTTTAATGAGTTTATGGCAAAAATTTATTCTTCAGATACCAATAACGGCTTTTTTATCGAATGGTATCCAGAAAAAGTTTTTGATCAAGGTTTATGTTGCCCCAGTGGTTTAACCCGAACACGCTTCGTTTATCAGGATAATCAGTTTGTTCCGGTCTACGAACAAGACATTGTATTTCTAAAAGTTGGAAAGGAGTAATCTAAAATAGATGGAGAAAACAATAGAGAAAAATAAATTACTTCTTTTTCTTTTGGCAATTATTGCTTCATTTATCTGGTATGAGTTGAGGCCCACGATAATTAGAAGTTATTGTTACCGTTATTCTATTGATTCAGCTCCAGATTATTCTTATGAATCTGACCCTCATACAAGAGCACAAAAGCAAGGTTGGTGGATAGACGCAACATTTAAATATTGTCTCCGTCGATACGGACTAGAAAAATAGAAAATGACAAAACGAAAACTAGATATTAAAAGATTAAATAAACTTGCAATAATCGCAGTAATTGTATTTACCCTTGGCTCTATTTTTTTAAGTCTGTGGTGGAAAACTGAGCTAAATTCAAAACATGATGAATTAATTAAAACTTGCAGTGGTGTTAGCGGTCAAAGTGGAAAGAATTTGTGTATAGAGCATTATTCAAAACAGATCTCTGTTCTCCAGAAGAAATTTAAATTTTCCTTTATAGCGGCTTGGTTGCTTCCAACTTTATTTTTTGGAGGTACTTGGGTTTTTAGGTACTTGTTTCCTAAACAAATAAAGGGATAAATGCCAAGTCTAAAAACAAAGCAGTTTATTAGGGCGATAGGACTTACTGCTCTTTCATTATCGACTTTCGTTCTAGTGAGTACGATTGATGTCTATATTCGGAAATCCTTTAATTTAACTCCACTGCAGCATCACTATAAAACAATCGGCTTTAGTTTTTTAGTGATTAGCCTCAATCTTCTAATTGCTAAAAAATGGTTTTCTTTTAAGGAAATTGGTTTAAGAAGGAGAGGGTTCAAGAAGTCTCTAATTTACTCTTTACTATTTGTCGGAGGTTTTACATTAATTAATTTTCTTGGGAATAGACTAGAGTTAGCAAAAATAGATTATGAACGATTAGTCTTTCTATTTACTTTTGTGTTTCTCGCCTTTCAAGAAGAGTTGATGTTCAGGGGGGTTATTTTTAAGGTTTGGAGTAAAACCTATGGTTTTATTGTTGCACTTTTCATTTCCTCGATTCTATTTGGGATTGAACATTCAGTCTATCCTATGCTCGGAGGGACTCCTAAGTTTTCACAAGAATTCGGCCCAGGTTTGTTTGGTATAGCATTTGCAGTAATTATGTTTCTAACCAATAATCTTTGGGGGTTAGCAATTACGCATTTCCTCTACAATGCCAATCTTGTTTTTTCTAGATTATATTATGATGAAACGATTGCGATTGATAACACAGGTTATTTAGCCTTAGGTTATCTGATATTCTTCCCAATTCTAATTGGTTATCTTTACAATCGGACAAGTAAGGTCAAAAAACAGATTGACTGGAATAAATATCTAGCCTGGGCTTTTATCTTACTGTTTTGGGGACTCAGCATACCAATGATCGTTGTCGGTTTTGCAAAGTAAAGATTGAAAAATTTAATCCGCACTCATTCGATCGTTTACCTGATAATTAATTTTCAGTTTTGGGATGGGTTAGAAAATAAATTCCAACGTCGCCCGAAAGATCACCTAGTGGTTTTTCCCGAAGTAAATATCTAAATAAGCGTAATAACTTAAGTTTTACTTCTTTTGATATAATTTGATTGATGGATGAATACGCTATCAGTTTTATTGCCTTTTATGCACTTTTTTTAATTTATGTTTTCTTGTTTACTGGGAAAAAACATAAATTAAAAAAAGATGGAAACGTAGATGAAAAGAATCAAATCAATTCTAGGAAAGAAGATAAAATTGGAAGGATAAATAATCTCATCTCAAAATATAAAGGGAAATTAGAATCAAGATTAAATAGTAATAAATGGAG
>DATEUG010000133.1:0-9391 GCA_035283225.1 Patescibacteria group bacterium
ATTTTATGCTCGCGGACCGGGGGCAGGCCGGCCGGTCCGCCAGCTGGCGCACGTCCAGGCGCTGTTTAGTAGCTGCCTAAGGCCAGCAGCCAGATAGTGGCTGCGGTAAATACGCTGATGACGGTTAAAAGCGCCGCCAGCGCTTCCAGCGATTCGCCTCCCGCCTTTAAACCTGTGTTGGTTAACATAAAATTTGCGCCTCCTTTTCATCCAGAGTAATTACATAAAATTACACTGGATTATTTAATAACTCTAACCTCAATACTAATAAGAGAAACAAGATAAAGAAACTGAGCAAAATTTTTAGGGTAAAAACAGAGGGAAAGGGGCGATTTTCGTCAGTGAAATCTTTTTAAGTGTTTTCATTGAATTTTCACAGTAACGAAATAAGTATATCAATGATAGTCTTTATGGACTAATTAATATCAGAATTAAGGTTGAATGGTTAAACGCTGTCGACTAAATACTAAATGCTTCTGCCGACTTGACAGCCAAAGACTTGCAGTGTTTAATTGATACTAATATACTAGTAACACTACAATGATGAAGCTCCTCAAGAAAAAACTCCTTTTTGCCTTAAATTCCCAAGCTGAAATTGGCTATCATCCTTATGATTTTCTCTATTTTCGCCTGTCAGAATTCGAATCTGGCTCGGTTAGGGATGCGGTTGTACGTCTTGAAAAGGCCGGCGCCATTGATAAACTGACCAGAAATAACCGGGTTCAGATGAGAATTACCAACCTGGGCCGGGAGATGCTAACAGAGGAGATAGGGGTTTTAAATGGCCCCAGAAAGCCCTGGGACGGCCGCTGGCGGATAGTGGTGCTAAACGGAGTTAAAAACCAGCACCACAGCCTGTTAAAAGGCCTTAAATCTCTGTCTTATCGCCGGGTCGCCAGAGGGGTATACGTTTCTCCTTTAACTGTATCAAACGCTACCCGCCAGCTGTTTTTAGACAAAACTTGGACACAACTGGCTCAAATCATCGAATCCCGCAGACTGATACTGGGTGATGACCTTCAGTGGGCCAGAACCTTATGGGGTCTGGATAAGCTCGGACGGGAGTATGAGGATTTTGTCAGCCTTGCGGACAGACTGCTAAAGATTAGCCGTAAGAACTATTTGTTGCTGCGACAGTCTAAAGGAGGCTTTAAACAGGTGTTTGACCGCTACTTTTACCTTCAATCTGCCGATCCGCATTTACCCCGTCAGTTACTGCCTCCAAGCTGGCAGGCAGAGGCGGCCAAAGGGCTGTTTGAACGCATAGTGGTATTGGCAAAAACCGCAGGAATTTAGTCTGTTGAGAATGATCTGGTCTGATGCTTTATGTTGCTATTATCCAAAGGCTTAACAGGATGATTGCTGCTATTAGAAAGACATACAAAGACACACTTTGATCCATACCGGCCCTTTTATCTTGTTTAGAATGTTTTCTTAGCTGATAAAGATGGATTAGTAATAAAATTAACACCAGCCATAAAAGAATGGGCAGGATCGGGCCGACAACGGCAATCGGGAAAGCGGTCAGGCCTTCAGGAATTAAAGTGCCGGTCAAAAAGGGCAAATTAAAGCTTAAATCGGGCAAAGGTGAAGGCAAGGGAATGGTAAACCCGGAGACAAACTGGCTGATTACCAGGGTAAAGGAAGGCAAGCTGGTAGTGTTACCCGGTTCGTCACTGCTTGAAACCGAGATAGTATAGCTTCCCGGCGGCAGGGCAAACTGAGGTTTTAAGGCAAATTTACCGTTACTGTCAGCAATCGCGCTTAAGTTTAAAGACACACTTGAGCCCGACAAAGAGAGAGTAATTGCCGCTCCCGTGTCGCTTCTGCCGATAAACTCCGGTTTACGCTGATTGGTAGTTAAAGTTGGCTGACCGGTGTAGGTTTGGCCGGCAACGCTGTCTAAGACTAGGGACGGAGAGGTGGTGTCGATGGTAAAAGTCCAGGTAGCCGAGTTTGTGGTTTGGCCGTTTGAGCCGATTGCTTTGATAAACCAGGCATGACTGCCCTCATTAAGCGAAGTTAAGGCGTTGGTGGTGATGGTTAGGTTGTAAGCGGGAATGTGGTCGGTGTTTTTATTGCCATCAATCCAGAGCTGGTAATGGGTGACCACGATAGCGCCTAAAGACGGGTCAAAGATAAAGGTTGGGGCCCTGGTAGCGATAACCGAGTTATTGGCCGGCGAGATGAGCGTGGGTGTGTCTGGTGCGCCGAGAATGGGAACGGTGGCGGTGACTGTCGGTTCACCGGTTTCAGTCTGGGTTTGGGCCCAAACCGGCTGAACCAGGCTAAAGACTAAGCTAAATACTAAATACCAGATGCTAACTGCTAACATTGGGCGGGGTCAGAGTCGGGCTTTCCGGGGTTAGCTCGTCCGGCTGATGGTGTTTTTTGCGCCGGCTGACAATGATGAGAGCAATTAAGGCAATCAGAGCCAGGGCGATTAAGCCGATCTCTTTGACAGGGATAATCCAGAAGTAAATTAGTCCGTGAATCGGCACCAGGGATGTTCCGGCGGTGGCAGTAAGGTCGGCTTTGTAGCGGCCCAGCCTCCATTTGCCGGCGACTTCAAAGTCGTAAACACGTGAGGCAAAGGGAAAGATATTGTAATCGGGTAAGGTTATTTCCGCGATTGGGTCGTTAAATATGTTTAAAACTGCGACCGTACCTTTGGGAGCAAAGTGGACATCACCCAGGTTTTCAATCACGGCCGAAAGTTTAATCGGGCCATAGTTGGCAAATTTATCGGCTACGCTAAAGCTTTTTAAGTTAGCCGCTTCGACTACATCGCCGACGACATTAAGGTAGATTAAAGAACCGACTTTGGGTCTTATTTCTGAGCCGCTGCCGGCTTCTAAACCAGCCTCAGGGATAGGTTCGTAAGTGACCATGGCGTAGTGTCCGCCGGGAAGAGCATCATCAGGAATGGCGATGACTAAATCAATGGTTGAGGTTTGGCCTGAAGGCAAGACCAGGTTTTTAGGTGAGGCGGTGATCCATTTAGCCAGGCTCCAGCGGCCGGAAACTTCTTCCGAGACGGCAATCGGCGTCCCCTGGTCGTCGTTGACGATAAAGTCGGCAGTGATAACCTGAACCCTCATCTCGGTCGGAGAATCATTTCTGAATTTAACTGTTTCCTGGAGGGTGGCGCCGGGGAGAGCCGACAGTTCCAGCCTTGGGGGAATGGCAGTAATGGTGAGTGATTCCTGGGCGAAAACAGATTTTAGATAATAGATGCCAGATGCTAGAAAAACAATCAAAAGAATCAGCCACAATCTACTATCTAATATCTTAGATCTAATATCTATCTTGATGGGCAGGATTTTCCTCATTTAAAAGGTGGCCGTGGCGGTATAAGTAATGTTGTTTTCGTAGTCACCGGCAGCTTGAGTGGCGCCGATAGTCAAGCGGTAGCAAACATCAGCGTTTTCAGCGTTAGCCACCGCGGTCGAGGAGAAAATGGTTTGGGCGGCCTCAGTGTCAGCGTTAGCGGCAAACTGCTTGGCGCAAAAGACTCCACCGGTGCAGCTGCCGCCGGAAACATCAGAATACTGAAAAGCCGGAGTCGTGGCATCGTCGTTGTCGATAGAATAGCCAAAGCCGTTATTAGTAGCCGTATTCCAGTCATCTTGGGTGGTATGGGTCATGGCTCCGTCTCCGGTTGAGTCGGCGATAAATGGAGTGGTGCCGCCGTCTTTGCCCAGCTGGTCATTTTCTAAGGAAGTGACCGCGTAGCCGCCTGAACCATTAGTGGACACGGTCAGGGTTTGGGCCAGAGTTTTAAAGGTATTTAGAGCCATGGTGCCAAAAGGGACAGCGGTGGCAGTGGTAGTCACGTCAGTGGAAATGCCGCAGGTCGAGGTAGTAGAGGCAACGCCGGCAATGGTGAAAGTAATGGTCGGGTCGACCGTGGCGGTGACCCGGACGGATTCAATCACGGCGACCTTAATCGTAGTTTGATCTAAAAGCGGGTATTGGTCAGTCATTGAACCCCGCTGTTGAACCGTGACCGTATAGGTGTCGGCGGTGCCGGCAGCGTGGCCGTCAGCCGCGGCCGGATTAATCAGATCAGTCGCCCCGCCGTCGCCGATAGTAAAAGTTAACGAGGCATTGACCGAGTTGGTCCCGTTATATCTGGCTTCAAAGCAATGGTTGCCGGCAGAACAGCCTGTGCCCCCGGCAACTGTGGCTGTCGGTGACTCCCAGGAAGTGACGCCGCCGCTTGAAGGGCCGGTTAAATCGCCGGCGACAATAGTATTAAAGTCAAAGCCGTCGTGGTTGGGAATGCCATCATTAACCCCGTTGGCGCCGGAGGGGATCAAAACCCTGATTAAACCATTGGGAATCGCGGTCGCGGTGGTAAAGGCCAGGGTGTGGCTGGCCGAGCGGGTGGCAATCACTAAATCGCCCGAGTCATTATCGCCCGAGCCTAAAGCGGCCGTGATCTGAAATTCATCGGTGTCGATAATGTCATCAACCGTGTAAGTGGTGGCGGTAGCGGCATCGCCGATTAAGACCGAGTCGCCGGTAAAAAGGTTAGCGGTTGAAGTTGAGGGCATGCCCGAGGTGTTGACTTTAATGATCGTTGTTCCGGCCGTGTGGGCCCCGTTTAAGGAGTCGTAGTAGGACAAGCGGGAAGTGGATAAGGTGTCTTTAACCGCAGTCAAGTTGGCTGAATCTAAAGGGGTGGGGAAAACTAGCCAAACCAGCTGAAAAACCCAAAACAATATACTAATCAAGCCAACCTTAGCCATAAGATTATTTTAGTCTTTTTTTGGTTTTAAGCAAATAGTAAAATAGGCTAACTAAAGCTATAGCCAGCAGGGCTTTGTAGGGCAGCACCCAAAAAATTAAGGTTTGGCTGGTGGTGTTAGTTGAGTTTTCCGGTGTGACAGTGGCGGTGGCGGTATAGCGTCCCAGAGGTAAAACCGGTTCCCAGCTGTCTTGGGTCACCAGCTGACGAATCGATTGAGCCAGAATATTGTCAGCTCTAAATGGCAGGGTAGCGATTTTGCGGCCGAAAGTGTTGGTTATCGTTAACTGGCCGACGGCTTTTAAAAAGTGGTCCGAGCTATTTTTCACCTGGGCTATAAAATCAAAGGTGTCAAAACTGTCTTTGATTTTTAAACCCTTAAGACTTAGCTCCTCGATTTTGGCGGTTTGATTTAACACTTCCGAGTCAGTGATGGAAAGTAAGATGTTGCCGCCGATTGAACCGGCGGCTTTGGCGCCAGAGGCAGTCAGCAGTGACTGGGTGTCGGCGTCGATTAATAAGGTAAAGTAGTGATCGCCATTAGTGGCCGTTGGGGGAACAATAATTTTTAACACTAATTCCTGGGAAGCGCCGCTTTTTAGTGTGAAGGATTGGCCTAAGTCTAAGTCAGCATTTTGCAGGGAAAAGTAAGCCAGAGCCGGGTTGGGGGTAGAAGAAAGTTTCACTTGTCCCAGCTCACCGGCGGCTTCAAACGGCACCACTTGGGCCATTACCACAGTGTCGTCGCCGCTGTTTTTCACCCGGTAGACCTGGGTGATTGATTTTCCCGGCTTTAAAGTTACTTCCAAGATGGGTGGCCAGATGGATAATGACAGGGTTTGGGCCTCGGCGATCTTGCTAGATACTAAATATAAAATACTAAATACTATTCCGATTACGGCAAAACGAAATTTTGCAGTGCTCACGCGTCGCCACATAGATATGCGACATGATTGCGCGCTTAAAATTTGTTTTGCCTTCATATCGCGTTAATACCCCGGTGTCGCCACAAAGCGAATCTGGGTTTGGTATTCACCGGCTGCCTGGGTGGCGGCGGTATTAATTTTGTAAGTGACAGTAGCGGTCCGGTTTTCGCCAACTGAGGCTGACGACATGACGGTTTGGGGGCTTTCAGCGGCTGATAAATCGGCCCATTGCTTGAAATATGTCGAGTTAACAAAGGCGGCGGGGACATCGTTGCCGCTCATGTTGTAGCCAAAGCCGTATTTGGTGGTGCTGGTCCAGACATCAGCCGTTGTTTCGGAACAGCTGGTATCGCAGGTAGTGTCAGCAATATAAATGGCCGTGTCCGATAATCTCATCGGGTGATCCTCGGCCGCGTTGACCGTGTAGCCGCCGGCCCCGCCGGCAGAAACGGTCAGGGTATTAGTCACCGTGTCAAAGGTTTGGGGGGTCAGGGTGCCAAAATCCAGGGATAAATTAGAGATCGAAAAAGCAAAAGGGATGATGGTAGTGATGTAGGGAAAGCCGGCTTTGACTTTAAAACCTGATGAGGTGAATAGACCGGCGGCAGTCTGGCCGACAGTATCTAAAATATTGTAGCCGTCTGAAGATTTGGAACCGGAAGTCATATTAAAGTTACTAAACTTGATCCGGTAAGAAGGGGAATCAAGGCTGGATTGTCCCTCGACTGCGCTCGGGATTATAAAGGCCAAAAGAGCCAGGAAAAATAAGGCAAATTTCAAACTATTTCTCATCGGTTAAGCGGTCAATCCGTTCTTTTAACTGTTCGCCGGACTGCCACAAAGCTTTTAAGTCCTGGTAAAGCTCACTAAACTGCTGTTGCTGGTGGTAAGGCAGTCTGGAAATGGTGGTTCCCATCTGGGAAAACCAGTCCAGGGTGAGCATCATCGTTTTATTAAAATTTAGCCCTAACCAGAGTAAAGTATCGCTTTCCTCTATAGTTAAGTCCTGGCTCATGCTTTTAGCTTGATGTTTCAAGACTTTTATTTTTTCTTGGGCCGAAAGCAGACTAAGGTATTGAGTGCTAAAAAAGGCGGCCAGTGGAGCCATGAATAAGAGGGAAATTAGGTTTGTTAGCTGGGCTGTTGTGGTTAGGGGGCTATCTAGCAGTAAGCCAATGATGAGTGCTAAAGCGAGCATAAAACTGGTCGAAGTTGCGAAAAATAAACTAAGGCCAATCAACAGGAAGTCGAGTAGGAAAAACAAGGCAGAACTAGCCCCGCCAGTACTGATAACCAGCAAAGTGACCACAATTGTCAGACTGATAGAGTTTGCAATATTCCGATTAACTATGATCGATTCATTTAGGGGGTTTTGATGTAGTTGGCGGTTAGTGATCAGATTGTGAAAAAGCAAAATCAGCATTAACAGAGCCGTTAACTGCCAGGAAAACATGGACAGTAAAGGATTGCCGGCCCAGATAAAGGCAAAAGCAACTGCGACCAGCAAATAAACAGACTGCAAAACTTTGGGCAGCATAGACAAAATTCATTATGCTATAATCCTGTCTTAGTATCAATATGGCTTACGAGAACAAAGCAATAACCCAAGGGGTGCAGACGGATGACCGTTTTGGCATCAGTGCTACTCCTGAGAGGGAATTATCTACGGTTAACAATTTTTGGCGCGTTGAGAATGGTAGGATTAAAGATATAGTTGCCGCCCCCAGAGAAGGTGAGCCGCCACTTAAACCAAAACCGGGAGTGGTTTTGGTTCCCGGGACAGAAACAGATAAGTATCCAATATTTTCTCATGCTAAGGGGACAACTGACGGCAAGTTGATTATTGATCCGGAAACATCCGCTAGAGTTTTAGCTGTTGCAGCCCAGTCCGGGAAAAAAGACTAAGAATAGGGTAAGATTACCCCATGGGTCAGTGGTTGGCGGCACTTACAGCTACAGTCATGGTTTTTTTCAGCGGTTTTTTTGGCAGCGGACAGACGGTTAGCGTTACTAGGATCATTGACGGGGACACAGTTGAGATAGAAGACGGTCGACACATCAGATATATCGGGATTGATAGCCCGGAAAAGAGTGATTGTTATGCCACAGCCGCGGCAAAATTAAACGAACAGTTGGTTTTGGGGAAAAAGATAAGGTTGGAGTTGGGGCCGAAAGAGCTGGATACCTATGGTCGGACATTGGCGTTTGTGTGGCAGGGTGATGAATTAGTCAACCAAAAATTATTAGAAAAAGGCGCCGGTGCGTTCTTTCTGGATCGTTTAAACGTCAAACACCAGCCCGAGTTAATCAAGGCGGAAAATTCAGCACACGACCGACGACTTGGTTTGTGGTCAGAAACATAAGCCACCGCGATCGTTGGTTTTGAGCGGGCAAGGGAGTAATTAAATACTAAAACGTTTTACTGTCAGGATAATTTTTTCTTTTACTTGCGCCCAGGTTAATGGTTGATGCATTCTGGGGTCAGGTTGGATTTCGGCCTCGGTAAAATAAGTCAAGGATTTTAAGATGTGGGCGAGATTATAGTCGGTATTAGGGTATTTCTGCGGTAGCTTCTGAAACAACGATTTAAGTTCAAACCGATCCAGCAGAAAGTAAAGATCGAAAAAATCTTTTTTACTGCCCCTGGAAGAAACGGTAATTAATTTAGTGCAGGCAATATCTAATAGTGCTGATAAGGCAATGCCTTGCCAGTCGATTTTTGGTTCCAGTAGAGGATAAGGATAGTGTAAAAACTGCAGCTGAACTTCATCAACAAAACAGTTTAGGGTGCCTGAGTCGGGTTGAGCGGCGGTTAAAGATCCGACACGCTCGAGCCTGGTTTGTAACCTTTGGGGGTCAAAGTTTTTTGCAGTAAACCAATCCAGGTCATCAGATTCCCTGTGTCCAATTTGCAGGGCTAGGGCCGTGCCGCCGCTTAAGTAAAAATCGCCGATAAAATCGGTATTTGCCAGTTTATCAAGCAGTTTTTTGGTGTTTTCAGGTAAGATTTCAGGATGCATCAGTCAAGGTAAATTTTCCAGAAGTTTTTTGATTTGGGAGAGAGTTTTTTGGCAGCAACGATTTTTTTAAGCCAAGCCTTATTGGTTTTTTTAAGCAGCCACTTAATTGCTATCAGGTCACCTTTTTCCAGGATGGTTTGGGCGATATATTCTCGATGTTTTTCCCAGGAAAGAACACTTAAGTCGTCACCCCAAAAATATTTAGTCACTTGAGCGGACAGCATAATCCTATTATACCTTATTTTTATGGTACAATCGGCTTTAACTTTCCTGCAATAAGCAGGGTTTTTTATGCCTTTAGAAAAACAAATTGGTAGAGAGATCAAGGGCGATCAAGGCCTAGTTTTTCTGTTATACTTTTTCGTATATGCCGTACGATCATAAGCAGATTGAGAAAAAGTGGGCTAAAAAGTGGGAAGAAAAAGGCGTTTATAAGCTGGACCCGAAGGCCCTGAGCGAGCGAAGCGAGTCGAAGTGGTACAACCTAATGATGTTCCCTTATCCGTCGGCCGAAGGCCTGCATGTGGGCAACATGTATGCTTTTACCGGGGCGGATTTCTACGGCCGGTTTCAAGCCATGCAGGGCAAAACGGTTTTTGAACCGATTGGTTTGGACGGTTTTGGGATTCACTCGGAAAACTATGCTTTAAAAATAAAAAAGCACCCGGTAGAGCTGGCCACAGTCAGCCAAA
>DATEUG010000134.1:0-2387 GCA_035283225.1 Patescibacteria group bacterium
TAAAAACAGAATTACCAATTTCTGAAAACCGGCCGCAATCACAATTAGGGTGACAAGTTTTACCAAATTTGGGATCATGTTTAACCGAGGCGAACTCAAAAAATACCTCTGAATCGGGTCCGCCGATTTCTCCGGCCGGCATTTTATCTGGTACCCCGGCCCGGCTCCACCAGTTTTTGTCGGCACCATATTCAAAAATATGGTCTTCTTTTACACCCAATTTTTTCCAAGCGGTGATTGACTCTTCATCTTTCTCCACGCCGTCTCCGCCGGCAAAAACAGTTACATATAACCGTTTGGGGTCAAGCTTAAGTTCTTTGGTTAGCCACTGCCAAAACCAGGTCAATTGCTCATCTTTAAAATAATCACCCAAGCTCCAGTTGCCCAGCATTTCAAAATAAGTGGTGTGGCGATTGTCGCCGATTTCATCGATGTCTTCTGCCCTAAAGCAAGGCTGTGAATCAACCAATCGTTTACCCATTGAGTGGGCTTCACCCTTTAAAAAAGGCACCAGTTGCTGCATGCCTGAACTGGTAAATAATGTCGTCGGGTCATCAGGCGGGACCAAGGGAGCGGCCGGAATCAATTTGTGTTTACGGAGTGAATCTTGCCAAAACTTTAAAAAACTGGCCCTGATCTTATCACTAGTCATGCCTTATTTTAACAAAGGCCTGCCTGATTTTAAAAACACCTTTTTTTTAATCTGTTTGACCGCCGAAACGGTTTTTTTAGTCAAGCGTTTTTTGGCCGCCTCAAGCTTCTCAATTGTTTCGGCCGACCCCTCAGCCCGCTCCAGTTCCTCGGCTTGATGTTTAATCTCAGCCACCAGTTCGTTTAACTGCTTTTTGGCAAAGCCATACTGATGACTAAACTTTTTTCTGAATTGCTTACCCTGTTTGGTTTTATAAAGCCAAGTGGCTCCGGTGGCAACAATTGTTCCTAGTACCACTCCGGCAACCTGATTGACCTTAACGCTAGTCGGATTTTTTGTGTTTTGATCCATCAGTCTTTCTTTCCACGAACCGACCGGCCAGCTCGACTAATTTTCCCCCTTGTTTTAAGCCGGCCACAAACTCTGAGGCGTGCTCAATCGGATCAGCCACTGACTTGCTGATTCGCTTCATGTCGTCCATGATGGCGTTTGTTTTTTGCATCGTAATTCTTAACTCATTCAAAATTCTAAAAATATACAGCGAAAAAATAATCACCAGGATGGTCAAGACTGTGACGACGATAACCAGTAGTATTTGCGATAAGGTTAGCATTAGTTTAGTTTAATTAGGTTTACCGCATTGGTCAATCACTTTAGCCATAACTTCTTTGCAGATCTGATCGTGAGCGGCGGTCCCAACTTTTTCACCGATAATTTGGGTGATGGTCTTGGCAATTTCGTCAGGTTGAGTCACTTGGGGTGAGAGTAAATTCACCGCGTCACCAACGCTTCTGACTTGTAGCACTTGAGGCAGTTGCGGCTGAAACTTTACCACCAAATTGTAGCTACCGTAAGCTGCCAATGCCAAAAGAATAATTTTTAGCGCCAGTTTCACCATTTCTAAGTTTAATTATATACTTAAGCTTATGCTGGTTTTAATTCTGTTTGCCTTTTTGGGGGGAATTGTCACCATTTTGTCGCCCTGCATTTTGCCGATTCTGCCGATAGTTTTAGGCAGCGGTACAACAGGGGGCAAAAGTAAACCATTGGGAATTATTGCCGGCTTTATTTTAAGTTTTACTTTTTTTACTTTGTTTCTATCAAGCTTAGTCCGCTTAACTAATCTGTCGGCTGATTTTTTAAGAACGCTGGCGGCGGCAGTCATTCTTTCCTTTGGCCTGATATTGGTAATACCCCGGCTTAACGCCTGGTGGGACAGCTTTAGTTCACGGCTGGCTAACAAAGCTCAGGTAAAAACTCAAACTAAAAACGGTTTTTGGTCTGGGTTGGTAATCGGCATCAGCCTGGGCTTAATCTGGACACCCTGTGTCGGCCCAATTTTAGCGGCAATGATTTCACTGGCTATTACCGGCAGTGTTTCAGCCAGTGCCATTCCGGTAGTTTTAGCCTATGCCGTAGGCACAGCCATCCCTTTATTTTTAATCTTAGTCGGTCTTAAAAAAATCATCCCCACTTGGCCCTGGCTGCAAAAAGCTTTCGGCGTCTTAATGATTGTGACCGCCCTGGCTATTTATCTTAATTTAGACCGGCAGTTCCAGACATGGGTTTTGGATCGTTTCCCCAATTACGGTACCAACCTAACTAAAATTGAGGACAATAATTTGGTCAAACAGCAATTAGAACAAATGGGTGAAAAGGCAGCCGAAAAAGATTTAGCCCCGGAAATTGACGGCGGCACGCGCTGGCTTAACAGCCAGCCCTTAACCTTGGCCGG
>DATEUG010000135.1:0-2541 GCA_035283225.1 Patescibacteria group bacterium
CCCGCTCGCTAGCGCTCCCAAAAACCGCAATCACTTTTTTGTCCGGTTTAGTCATCGCCCGTAAACTGACCAAGGCTTTTTCCAAGGCGTCCGGCTTGTGGGCAAAATCGACCACGATGGTGAATGGCTTTTTCAAAACAATTTCCATCCGGCCGGGAATTCCGGGAAAGCTTTCTAAAGCGCTGTTAATTTGATCAAAAGTTAATTTTAAATCTAAAGCCACGGCTGTGGCTGCGGCCACATTGGCTTTATTAAAGTCCCCCGGCAAAGTTTTGGGCAAAACCTTAACCGTATCCTGGTCAAAAATTAAAGGCGGGTGTTTTAAGCGGCTCTGGGCAACGGGAGAACTGGCATCGTGCCGGTTTAAAACGGCAATCCGGCTTTGCTTTAAAAGCCGGAATTTGGCTTGACGATACTTAATCATGCTCCGATGATAGTCCAGGTGCTCGTGAGTAATGTTAGTCATCACTCCGTAGGCAAACTTAATTCCCCAAACCCTAAACTGGTCCAAACCATGGGAAGTGACTTCTAAAACCAGATACTCGTAACCAGCTTGGGCAATTTTTTTAAGCAGTTTTTGCAGCGGAAACGGCTCCGGGCTAGTCACATGCAGGCCGGTATCTAATTCCTCGTCTCCAATTTTGGCCGACACTGTAGAAATTAGCGCCACCTTAAAACCATTTTTTAATAAAACATGGTAGATCAAATGGGCGGTGGTGGTTTTACCCGAAGTGCCGGTGACGCCGATAATCTTTAAACGTCTGGCGGGAGAACGGTAAAAATAACGAGCCAAAATCGCCTGAGGCAAATGGTAAAAATAGTTTTTAATTAGTTGCCACACGCCTTACATTTTACACTATCACCCCTTAGCGGTTAGGGTTAGGCACAACGTTAAAGTGGTTTAAAAGCTCCTGGGCAATTTGAAACCACAAAGGCGCGGCTGTTTCTGAGGCCCAGGGAGAACTTGACGGTTCTTTTAAAGTTACCAGCATCACAAACTTAGGATTATCGGCCGGGGCAAAGCCGATAAACGAAGCGTTGGTTTTTTCCGACGAGTACTTGCCCCCGACGACCACTTGGGCGGTTCCGGTTTTGCCGGCTATATTGTAGCCGGGAACCGCTGTCCACTTGGCTTCACCGGTTTTGGCGGCGGCTACCATCATCGCCGTCACCTGATCAGCCGCTTCTTTAGACACGACTTGGCCTTTGCTTTTAACTGGCAGGATTAATTGCTGATCCGGTCCGGTAACGCTTTTAACCACCTGGGGAACGATCAGTTCACCATCGTTGGCAATTGCGCCAACGGCAGAAAGTAACTGCATCCCGGTAGCCACAAATCCCTGACCGAAACTGGCTGTGGCCATGTCTACAAAAGTCCACTGTCCGTCAGTTCTTCCCGCCGGCACCACCTCATCCTGCAGATCAATGCCGGTTTTATCGCCAAAGCCGAATTTATGGTAATAAGGCAAAAATTTATCTAATTGAAGTTTTTGGCCGACAAAAACCATGCCGACGTTGTCAGAGTTAATAATCACGTCAGTTAAAGTCGAGTTGGGCCGGTATTCATCATTCCAGGTGTTAATTGTATATTTGTCCACTTTCACCGGGCCTGAACAAATGTCACAAATTGTGTCCGGTTCCACCACCTGAGCGTCTAAAGCTGAAGCCATAATAATCACTTTAAAAATCGACCCCGGCTCAAACGCTTCGGCCGCCACCGGGTTAAGATACAAACTTTGATCGTAACGGTTAAACTCGGCGGCGTCAAAGCTTGGCAAAGACGCCATGGCCAGCACTGCTCCGGTTTTAGGATCCATCACCGTCACTGACCCGGCTTTGGCCCCATATTGGTCTAAAGCCTTTTTCAGTCTTTTTTCCACCATAAACTGCAAACCTTTATTAAGATTTAGAGTTAACTGCCGGCCATCCTTTTTTTCCTGGAGGGCATAACTGCCGATCAAAATCGGCTGATTAAAGGCATCTTTTTCCTGCCTGACAATCCCCGGCCGGCCAGCCAAATCCTGCTGGTAGTACCCTTCTAAACCGCCGTAGCCAAGGTCTGTACCTTTCTCATTGGAACCGATAAACCCGGTTAAGTGAGCCGCCATTGACGCTTCCGGGTAAAACCGGCTTTGGTCGTCTTCAAAATAAATTTTGTAGCCGGTGGCTTCCAGCTTGGCTTTTTGGGCGGAATTTAATTTCCGGCCAATCGGAATCCATTTAAAGTTTAAGTCTGCCAGTCTTTCAGTTAGGGCCGCGGCGGCGGCCTTAATCAGCTCGTTAACCGCTGATAGCGATAACTGGCTCGAGGGGGTGGCCGATATTGTTAAGGAGTTAAACACAATCGGGGCCAAGGTTTCAGCAATTGCTTCGGGCTTATCCGTATCGTCCTCGCGGATTAAATAGGCCAAATATCCCGGCTGGTTAGCCACCAAAGGCGAACCGTCTGAAAATAAAATTTCACCCCGGCGCGCCGGCAGTTCAATCGTGGTTTGCTGCTGTGCTTGGGCTAAGGCTAACAACCTGTCAGATGACAGCACC
>DATEUG010000136.1:0-3837 GCA_035283225.1 Patescibacteria group bacterium
AAAACAGAGGGTTGTAGGTGCACAGCCTTTTCTTTTTCCCACACCACAAATCCTGATCCGGAAAAGTTACCCTGGGGATTTTCCTGCAAATCAATTACTTCGGTTTCCGGCGGCAAATCCTGAAGATAATAATCTCGCAGTTGAACCGCGTAGATTTTGTCACCAGATTGAAATTTGTTAGTTAAAACCGGATAAGCCTTTGTAATTTGCGCCCGGTCGTCACGGCCAAAATAAAGATAATTTATCCCGATTGCAAATTGGATTAAAACAATTAACGCTACCGTCAGCCTTAACCAGCGGCGCCAGTTAAGAAACGGCCATAAAATTAGCGGCCCCAAAGCCAAAGTATAAGCAGCTGCCGGTGCTGGCCGGGTGAAAAATACCAGCACCAGTAAATAAGTTAAGATTATCGTCAGTAAATATTTTTGCCGTTTAAGCACCAACAACACCAGGGCTGCAGCCAGCCACCAATTAAGATATTGCCAATGCGGCGGCCAGGCTAGGGCTAAGAACTGACGCTGGGAAAAATCAAGATTAAAATATTGGCTCAAACCGGCAAGAATAAGCATTCCGAAGAGTAATCCGCCTGCCAGCCTATACCGTTTCTCCCAAACGGCCCAAGCCAGCAGCGACAGCGGCAAAATTAATGTCAGCATTTGCAACCAGTAAGCCAATAAAAATAAAATGCCGGCCGCCAACCACTTTCGTTTGTAAAACATCGTGACTAAAAGCAAAAACACCAGGGTGTAGAGCGAATACATTCTGGCGTTGCGGCTGAAATCAATTAGGGGAAAACTGATTGCCAGTAAACCGCTGTAAAGCAAACTAATTTGCGCCGAGCCGCCAAAAGTCCGACTAAACCAATAGCCAACAACGACCAGTAAACTTCCGGCAACAACCGAAACCAAACGTGAAGACAGTTCATTAATTCCCAGCCAGCGATAAACTCCGCCAACAAGATACAAATGCGACCAAGCGCGGCTGTGATGAATTTCACTCGCCCTATCCTTGATAAAATCCCACAAATAGATTTCGGCGCCCAAATTCGGCACGGTCTCATTAGCGGTCATCAAGTTTAACAAACGATTCTTAAAACTTGTCGGTTGCCGACGGCACTGGTTTAAGTCCCGCTGGCATTGGTAAGCGTAAGCGGCGGCCTTGACTGTAGTAAACTCATCTTCTTTAAAAACCGGTTGGCCAACTCTATAAAACCGCAGGGAAAAAGCCAAAACAAACAGGAGAAAAAGAAAAATTGCCGTCCGAATCATTTCGGCTTGACTAAGCTGACAAAATAACTAATGTCTATTGGTTTTATTAATTTGACCAGATAAAGAAAAAGCCAATAAACCAGAGCGCTGGCAAAACTTAAGGTTGCTTTGATTATTAAACTGCTTTGAGAGTAATTAAAAAATGAGTCGACTATGAAAATTAAAACTACCGCCGGCACAATAAAAGAGAGAGACTGTTTATAAAAAGAAAACTTCAGGTGTTTTTTAACCAGGAAAATGGCATATAAACCGCTAATAATCCAGGTAATTAAGTTGACCAAGGCTGCTCCGACAGCGCCTAAGGCAAGTACTTTCATTAAATAAACGCTTAAGGCAATCACCAACCCCAAACCAATAATATTAACCAATACCAGGCGGGCGTGATTTTTAGTGGCGTAAAGGACATAATCATAAGGGTTAATTATAAGCAGGACAAAAGCTCCGAGCAGTGCCCAGGCAAAAACGGCAATACTTGGGGTAAAAGCTTCACCCAAAACGAGTCCGATAATTTCCTGCCTTAATAAAAAACCGACTATAAACAGCGGCGTAAAAATTGCCAACTGGTATTTTAAAGATAAGTTTAAATAATACTCAATTTCTTTCAATTTGTTTTGGCCAAAAAGGTTGGAAATTTTGGGGAAGAAAAAGATCATCACTGTCCCAAACAAAAGCTTTAAGTACATTGCTAAGCTGAAAGCGGCCGAGAAAAAACCAACTTCAATGGCCGAATGAAAATGTTTTAAGAGTACTGTTAATAAATTTGTCTGGGCATAGGAAAAGGGAACGATCACAAAAAATGGCAGGCTGTATTTAAAATACTTTTTCATTAACCCCGGCTCGGTCTTTAGCGGCAAAAAACGCCCGACAAGCCAAAACGCCAAAAGAATCAGGACGACTGCTTCAGCTAAATAAGTTAGGCCAAAACCTAGAATACTGCTTAACCTCAAGCCGATGGCGACGATGGCTATTAACCGGAAAAATTTGGCAATTAATCTGGCCAGATTTTGCGGCCAGGACAACTGCAACCCCTCAAAGGTAACAAAAATACCCTCTGCCAGCCGGGTTAATAATTCAGAAGCCAAAACTATTAAAAAGACGCCTTCAAATTGCCCCGGGCCGGTAACCAAAGCGATTATCAGTGCCGCCAGCGTTGTAGCCAACAGCAAGCCGGATTTTAAAAGCAAAAAAGTTCCCAGAGTTTTTTTGGCTGAATTGGAGGCAGCGGTAAAATGAATCTGGGCTTTTGACAAACCTAAGTCGGAAAAAGCAAAAATTAAACCGGTCAGACCGAACACATAGGCTAAATGCCCCAAAATAAACGGTCCAAATAATCTGGCTGACAACGACAAGCTGGCAAACCCAACCATAGAACCAACCAGCGTCAAAATAATTTGAATTAAAACATTTTTACCGATCATTTGCGGCATAAAAATACCAAGTCCTGGGCTAATAAGTTTGGCCAGTGTTTTACGGTCGGATAAAACCGAAAAGATAAATAACGATTAATGAATGGCACGGTTGTAAAACTGTTTGAGCCTTTTATTCTGAAACCATGCTTTTTTAAAAGTTGAGTCAGGGTATTATGAGTAAAAAAGCGTAAATGATAACCTTCTTTTTTTGGTGGCTGGCCCATGAGTGCAAACAAACGGTAACCCCACCAGGCAATATTAGGGGTGGAAATAACCAACCAGCCTTTGGGTTTTAACACCCGATAAACTTCACTTAAAAAATTGTCGGCCTCAATTAAATGCTCAATTACTTCTAGGCTCAAAACGCCGTCAAAAGTTCCGGCAGGCAATGGTAAAGATTTATTCAAGTCAGCCTTTTTTGTCGAAAATCCCATTTTTTTTAAACGTTTAAGATAAACCGGTGAACCCTCAACGCAAATAACTTTATAACCTAAAGTTTTGAGCCTATCGGCAAACTCCCCCGCTCCGGCGCCTAATTCTAGGATTTTTTGGGGTGAAGACGGTAGTAAATCCAAAGCTTTGTTATACCAAGGACGGTTAACGTCAATCGGCCGCAATTTCCCCGGATCAATCATTTGTAAGCAGTAGCTAGTTGATTGGTGTTTTTTCCAAAAGAGAGAGAAAACAGATTCATTCCTGTCACCAAAACCCACAAGTTTAAGAGCCAGCGAAACGGCTCAAACCAAAACCTACCTAAGCTCCCAAACCGCCAAAGATAAACTTTTTTTAAATCGTGGTTATGAGAAGTGGTCACTTCAACTTGGGAAAAATGTTTGGCTAAAACCTGCTTTAGCTCTCTTGGCGTAAACTCCTGGACGTGCATGGGATCTTCTGGTTTATCGAATAATTTCACCGGCGTGGTAATAATCACCAGACCTCCGGGTTTTAACACTCGCTTGATTTCGGTGAGTAAGCCGTCAATATACTGCAAATGTTCAATCATTTCGGCTGCCACGACCACGTTAAAAGCATTATCCTCAAAGGGTAAACTGTAACCACTGGCTTCAACCAGTTGCACCCTGTCACCAAATGCGGCTAAGCGGTTTTTGGCTGCCTCTAAGCTGTCAGCGTCTGTATCAATTCCGGTAACCCGGGCCGTC
>DATEUG010000137.1:0-4208 GCA_035283225.1 Patescibacteria group bacterium
GCCGAAGCCGTACCACCATCAAGATTAATCGCCTCACTCACCTGCCAACCCAACCCACCGGCAATCGCTTCAACTAACTCCGGCAAGTCAGCTAAATAAGGACCGGAAAGCTCTGAATCCTGGCCTACGACCGTCATAAAAATTAACTCATCATTAACCAAGAGGGCAATGACTCGCCGTCTTAACTCGTCGTTGGCTAGCCGTAAACTTAAGGGTGTTCCTTCAAACATTAGCATCGGTCCGGATTGAACGGCGGCGCGGGGCAGGTTTTCAGGTCGATTAAAAGTGATTGTGCTTAAATCGCTAATCGCCAAGAATCCGTCAAATAACCGACTAGCAATCGGCGCCGACAGTTCCTGACCGTCGCTTACCAGCCAACCCAAAGGCTTATGATTCTCATCATAAAAACCACCATTGGTTAAATAGCGGCACTGGTTTCTCTCAATTAAAGTTTTGCTGTCTTCAAAACTGGTGTTGGCAATCAATCGTAAGTGCCTCAAGTCGCTAACAGTAAAATAAGTAAAACGGTAGGTTTTGTTTTGGTAAGTGACACTTTCCAGCTGGTCAGACGGCAACGGACTGATTTGAGGCGGGGTCGCCACAGGCGGCTGACGCAGCCACCAGACGATAACAATCACCACAATAATTAACAGCAATATTTTTTTCATCTTGATAAAAATTGATTGATAACTAATTCTACCTCGGCTAAACCATTGGTTTTCATCAACTCTTCCCGCAAAGCTGAGGCACCGTCAAACCCCGAAGCGTAAATTTTGAAGAATCGCTTTAAAATGTGCCAAGATTTGGTGATGCCCCAGGTATGATGATACAAACGCGCATGTTCAAGCAGTAACTTAAGTTTTTGCTCGGGCGTTTTTGGCAAAGCCTGCTCTTTCGGATTAAACAGCCAGGGGTTTTTAAAAATCCCCCGGCCGATCATCATCCCGTCTAAGCCATATTTCTTTACTTTATCCAGTGCTTGGCTCATCGACTCAATGTCGCCGTTACCGATAATTAATGTTTTTGACTTTAACCGATTGCGGATTTTAACCGCTTTACCGATTTCATCCCAATGAACCGGAACTTCCGACATTTCTTTAGCCGTCCGGCCGTGAATGGTGAGTATTTTTGGTTCAAAATTAAGCATAAACGGCACCCAATCATCAGTGGCGATTTCTTTTAGCCCCAAGCGAATCTTAATTGACAGCGGAATCCGACCTTTTAAGCCTTTTTTGGTTGACTCGATAATTGCTTGCGTTAGCGGCCGATCGTTAATTAAGGCGGCACAGGCTCCCTGTTTTAGCACTGTCCTGTCCGGGCAGCCAAAATTAAGATCGACTCCGGCAAAACCCATACCAACCATTAAGTCTGCCGCCAGCTCAAACAACTCCGGCTCCAAACCCCAGAGCTGAGCAATCAGCGGCTGTTCGGCGTCAACAAATTTTAAGCGCTGATTGATGGCGGTTTGATCATGCGAAAAAATTGCCGAGACGTTGGTGAACTCGGTAAACATCAAATCGGGTTTGCCCGCCTGCCGGCCGGGCAGGCCAATACCGGCAATTAATTGGCGAAAAACCGTGTCAGTGACGCCCTCCATCGGCGCTAAACAAAAAATAGCCATTCCTCTGATGGTATACTTTGCTTATGGTGAAAGACAAGTTTAGCGCGGTGTGGTTATCCCACTCTTCCTTAAGTGACTGGATCGCTTGCCCCAGATCTTATTATCTAAGAAACGTTTATAAAGATCCCAAAACCGGTCATAAGCTGTCGTTAATGTCACCGCCTCTTTCTACCGGTCAGGCGGTTCATGAAGTAATTGAATCACTGTCAGTCTTACCGGTTGCCCGACGCTTCTTAAAACCATTAAATGACAAACTGGAAGAGTCTTGGAAAAAAATTAGCGGCGAGCGGGGCGGCTTTACTGATAAAGAGGAAGAATTTGCCTACAAAACCAAAGCTCAAAACATGCTTCATCGGGTGGAAACTCATCCCGGCCCCTTAACCAAGCTGGCAGTAAAAATTAATATGGATCTACCCTGGTATTGGTTTTCCGAACCAGATAATTTAATTTTGTGCGGCATGCTTGATTGGCTGGAGTATCTACCAGACACCAAGAGTATTCATATCATTGACTTTAAAAGCGGCAACACCGAGGAAAAAGACGACTCTCTCCAATTGCCGATCTACTTTTTGCTGGCCACCAAAACCCAGGAACGACCGGTGACTAAAGTCAGTTATTGGTATGTCAACCGAAACAATGAGCCGACGGCCAAATCTTTGCCTGACCCGGTTAAGGCCGAAGCCACCATCTTGAAACTGGGTAAGGAAATGAAACTGGCCCGGCAGTTAAACCGATTTGTCTGCCCGCGCGGCGGCTGTAAACACTGCTTGCCCTTCGAGGCAATATTAGAGAGTAAGGCGACTTTGGTCGGGGTAGATGACATCGGCAAAGACATGTATATTTTAAAGACTAACGATCGTCACCAAAGGAGTGAGATCTTATGAACTTAGCTGACAGAAAATGCTTTCCCTGCCAAGGCGGCGTCGAACCATTTGATGCAACAAAAATCAAGCAGTGGCTTAAGTTCGTTGCCCCCGGCTGGAGTAATCAAAACAATCACCATATTAGCCGCGAGCTGACTTTAAAAAATTTCAAACAAGTGATTGCTTTGGTCAATCAAATTGCAGAGCTGGCCGAACATGAAGGTCATCACCCAAACTTGCTAATTCACGGCTATAAAAATCTGACCATTACTATTTATACCCATAAAATAAACGGTCTGTGGGACAGCGATTTTATCCTGGCCGCTAAAATTGATAAATTAATCCATGAGTTTAAACCATAAGGTTTACCAACTCACCAAAAGAATCCCTAAAGGTAAAGTGACTACTTATGGGGCTATTGCCAAACACTTGGGCGTCGGCAGCGCCCGACCGATCGGCAATATCCTCCACGTTAATCCTTATGCCCCCACCGTTCCCTGCCACCGGGTCGTTTCCGCCGCCGGCCGCTTGGCCAAAAATTTCGGCGCTCCCGGCAAAATCGCCACCCACGCTAAACTGCTTCGTGCCGAGGGCGTCACTATCACCAATAACCGCGTGGATTTAAAACGATACTTATGGACGCCAAAAGCGAACTAGTCCCCGCCAGCGCTAACACCCATGAAAAGTCTGTCGGCGATTTAACTAAACAAGTAGCCATAAAGTTAATGCAAGATTCAATTAAGGGATTGGTGGGTATTTTCCGTGACCAAAAAACCGGAGAGACAGAGTTTGAGGTTTATTCGATGAAGTTGAAATCAAAAAAAATTCCTCAACTTAATGTCGGTATCTGGAGAAGTTTCATTCCTGAAAAATCAGCTATACCCATAGATCCTTCAAAACTGTTTATTTCTGTGCATGAATGGAATCCTGAAAAGAAAGGAAACGCCATTGGTAGAAAGATGACGATTAAACAACGCTGGGAAGCACCCGCAGAACAATATGAAATATACTTTTTTAAAGGAGAAAGCCAACTCTCTCCCGAGGCAACGGCAAGCTTTTTGAATGATATTTTAAAGACAGGGTTTGACCAGGAAAAGACGGAAAAAGAGTTTGGCCAACCTTATCGAAAGGGGGCAACTAAGCAACACACCAACCCTGACGGAACTAGCTTTACCCAACAGTGGGTACGCGACCTAATTGAAGGCGAAATCTTGCCAGAAGGCCCGCTTCCAGAACCAAAAACGCTTCCTGCCACAACCGCACCAAAATGATCAAGAAAAATCCGCTGTTTTTTACCTGGTTTTTCCCGGCGCTATCGATTTTCGCGTAGATTTTCTGTTGAAAAAACTATTTTGTGAGTGGTGCTTCCTTCGGAAGAAGAAAAATAGGTATGAAGTTCTGAATTGGGCATTAGTTTCTTAACTGTTTGCTGAAGACTTGTTCGGTAACTAACAGCCGCCAGTTGATCTTCTTTAACTATGTTCACAGTTACAATTTCTCCTTTTTTTAATAGATCAACTATTTGCCTAGCAGCATTTTTTCTCTCATCATGTGACTTTTTTTCTCTTTTGGGAGTTTTCTTTCCGGTTGCTCTTAATGCTTGATTTATTTCTTTAGGTTTTGCTATGCCAATACTATCAATTGGCGACCAAAAAAGCTTCGAATTGCCAAAACTTTCAAGTGACATAAATATATTAAATTAATATATAAAACTATGTCAAATT
>DATEUG010000138.1:0-5569 GCA_035283225.1 Patescibacteria group bacterium
CTTTTAAGGTATTTTTACCGGTGAATTTAATAAACTTGGCGCCGCGGACAACCAGGAGAGGTGTTTGTTCATTGCCTTCGCCCATAAGCACTCCGGAGATAGCCGACAAAGCATCAACGTAGTTTGAGTTTGCCAAAATAATCTTGTGGCCGAAAATATCTTTGGTGCCATCATAGCTTTTATTGGGATGAAACCCCCAAAAACCTATGGAAATGCCGTAATGGCCCCACCGCAAGGGTAAACAAAAGCTGTCGATAATAATGACACCTAAGTTTTTTAGTTTGTGCCGCCGCCGCAAATAGGTCCAGATTTTTTTAGCCTCAGCTTGAGGATTTTTTGGCCACAAAACATAATGGTTTTTTGCATTCGACCGGTCGATGCCGGCGTAAGCCACCAGAGTGAGGTCTTTTAGAGTCAAACCATGGGGGCTTTGGGGCAAGTAGCCGTCGGCCTCTTTCTTAATCAGCTTAATTTTTTGAGCCATGGATTTAGCCGGAACGGTCCGACCCTGGCCGATAGCGACAATTTTAGAAGTCACCACCACAATATCTTTGTCTTTAAGCTTCGGTAAAGACTCATTTAAAAGGCCATAAAGATCATCTTGGGGCGGCAGGAACTTTCTGGTTTTAACAGGAATGAAGCGCATCGCAGGTATGATACCATTAATTTATGGAAAATGGCCTTACTCAAAAAGAAGCTGAAAAACGACTCGGGCAATATGGAGCCAACGAGATCAGTCGGAAGCGAAAGGTGACTGATTTAAACTTATTGATTGATCAGTTTAAGTCTCCTTTAATTTACGTTTTAGTGGCGGCGATGGGGGTGACGGGACTGATTTTGAAAGATTGGGAAGATACGGTTATGATCGGCGCCGCAGTAAGTTTTAACACCATTTTAGGATTTTTCCAGGAAAGAAAAGCCAATCGATCACTTGAAGCCTTAGCCAGTGTTTTAACTCCTGAAGCCGTAGTCAAAAGAGACGGGGAATGGACGAAATTGCCGGCAAGCCAGGTAGTGCCGGGAGACGTTGCCCGTTTGGAGCTGGGCCGGAAGATTCCTGCCGACGGAGTGGTGATTCACGACGGCAGTCTAATTGTAGACGAGTCAGTCTTAACAGGTGAGTCGGTCGGAGTGACCAAAAAGGTTGAGGAGCCGGTTTATATGGGAACAACGGTTGCCGCCGGTATCGGTGAGATGCTGGTTGACCAAACCGGACAAAAGACTAAGTTCGGCGAGATCGCTGCCAGCTTGCAAATAACAGCTAAAGAACAAACACCGTTGCAAAAACAGCTAAATCGTTTTGCTAAAACAATGGCTTTAGTGGTGTTGGTGATTTCGCTTTTGGTTATCGGCATCGGTTTGGCGGTGGGTGACAGCTTTACCGAACTGTTTCCGGTGGCAGTGGCTTTGGCAGTAGCCGCAATTCCTGAGGGTTTGGCGGTTTCGTTAACAGTAATTTTGGTAATCGGTATGCAGCGCATTTTAAAACGCAAAGCCTTAGTGAGAAAAATGCTGGCGGCCGAAACATTGGGTGGAGTGACGGTAATTTGTGCCGATAAAACCGGCACTGTAACTTTCGGTAAAATGAGAGTGGTGAAAGCCTTAACAGTTGACGAACCGATGTTAAGAAAGGCGGCTGCGTGGTGCAACGACATGCGCGATCCTTTAGAGGTAGCCATGATGGACTGGAGTCAGACGAAACCGTCCTCTAACCGTTTAGATGAAATTCCGTTTGATCCAAAACACAAATATATCGCCACCCTGCACCCGGGCTTGTTATTTGTTTCCGGAGCGCCGGAAAAATTATTGGAGTTTTGTCCCCAGGCTCAAGCCCAACAACTCAAAAATCAGTTTATCACTGAAGCCAAAAAAGCTCACCGATTGGTAGGTTTTGCTTATAAAAAATTTAGCGGCAAGAAGGTGGGCCGCGAAGACGTAAAAGACTTAACTTGGCTGGGAACTTTGGTTTATGAAGACCCGGTTCGGCCTGGTGTTGCCGAGGTGATCAAGAAATTTAAAGCGGCCGGAATCAAAGTTAAAATGATTACCGGTGACTACAAAGAAACTGCAGAAGCGGTCGCCAAGAAGGTAGGTATTGCCAAAAGTGACGTTTATAGTCGGGTCACTCCTGACCAAAAGCTAGATATTGTTCAAAAACTCCAAGCCGAAGGTGAAGTGGTAGCGATGACCGGTGATGGGGTTAATGACGCCCCGGCATTAAAAAAAGCCGACATCGGCATTGTCGTTAACGAAGCTTCTGATGTTTCTAAGGAAACAGCCGACATGGTGCTTCTAAACAATGATTTTGAGGTGATTTTGGAAGCGATAAGGGGCGGCCGGATAATTCAAGATAATTTACAAAAGGTGATTCTGTACTTATTGGCTGATTCGTTCGGTGAAATCGCCGTGGTGGTGCTGTCACTGATTGCTCTGGTGCCTTTGCCGGTAACCGGGACGATGATTTTATGGATTAACCTAATTTCTGACGGCTTTCCCAGCCTGGCTTTAACGGTTGAAGAGGAAGAAACAGGAATAATGAGCCGCCGGCCCAGACGCTTGAGGCATTTATTAAACCAGGAAATGGTGTTATTGATCGCCTTAATCACTTTGGCGTCGGGCCTGACCGCCTTCGGAGCGTTTCTCTTTTACCACCAGCAAATCGGTTATGGTTTAGTTCATGCCCGGACCGTGGCTTTCGCTCTTCTGGGTTTAAACTCTTTAGTTTATGTTTGGTCGGTGCGGAGTTTGTCAAAACCTATTTGGCGTTCTCGTTGGTGGCAAAACCCCTGGCTGGTCGGGGCGGTAGTTTTGGGTTTGGGTTTGCAGCTAATTGGCATCTACTCGCCGCTGGGTCAGCGATTACTGAATACGGTCAGCCTTAACCCCGGTGAATGGTTGACTGTAATTTTGGGAAGTTTAGTGATGTTGACTGTCGTTGAAGGGGTTAAGTGGGGCTATAATAAAAAAACATGATTTGGTTACAACTTCTTTTACTGATTTTTTTCTCTTTGCTGCTAATTAAGGCTACCGATATTTTAACTGACAGCCTTCAGTCGCTGGCTAGCCTTACCGGTATCGGTAAGCTGGCGATAACCTCACTAATCCTTGCTTTTGCCACATCAATTCCGGAATTGGTCGTCAGTGTCACCGCGGCTTTTGAGGGGAATTCCGGTCTGGCTCTGGGGACAATTGTTGGCAGCAACATTGCCAATATTTCTTTAGTGGTGGGCGGAGCCGCCTTAATTGGCGGCAGTTTTTCAGTAATCGGTGAGTTTTTGAGGATGGACATTTTTTCGGTCTTTTTAGCCGGAGTCTTGCCTTTAATGCTTTTGATCGATGGCCGTTTGTCCCGTGTGGACGGAATTATTTTATTGCTGATTTACGGATTGTATAACTATGGTTTGTTAAACGCCCATAGGCACAGCCACAATCATCGGCCGACGGGGCTTTTTGCCGGGGTGTTTAAGCGTAAAAAAATAAGCCGGTTGAATCGATCGCTGGCCTGGCTGTTTTTGGGCGCGGCCTTATTAATGTTTGCCGCCGACATGATTGTGAAATTAGCGGTATCCATTGCCGGCGGTTTAAATGTGCCGGTTTTCTTAATCGGTTTGTTTTTGGTAGGCGTTGGCGCAACCATGCCGGAATTGTTTTTTGAAATTGAGGCGGTTAAAAAGAAGCAGGCAGGAATGGTGCTGGGGAACTTGTTTGGTTCGGTGGTGGTTAACTCAACTTTAATTTTAGGCATTGCCGCCTTAATTAATCCGATTGAGCTTGCTGGCGGCTTAAATGCCTATTTACTTTCTGCCGCTGTCTTTGGGGTGATGTTTTTGCTGTTTTGGTGGTTTGTGAGAACCAAAAAGAAACTCGAGCGCTGGGAGGGAGTGGTTTTAGCCGCGGCTTATTTGGTGTTTGCACTGATGGAGTGGTTGAGAGCGTAAGTTGTGTTATAATCGCTCCCAATCTGCCCAAAAATCTATGCCAAGGACAATTGAAGGAAAGCAACACCTTGAAGCAATAATTAAAGGGCAAAAGTTGGACTTAAACGCTCCAATTGGTTCGAGGCATCCTTGGTCACCGACAGTTGCAGATCTAAAGGCGCTTTTCCACATAACTGAGCTTAAACAGGCCCCCGATGAATTAATAGAGCATTTTAATAAACTAGACGAAAAGGCAACGATGTCTAGGGGCATGGTGGTAAACAGTTTGCGTAGTTGGAATCTTGCTCTTTCGGAAAACAGGGTTAATAAAAGTGATCTTCCTGAGTGGTTGGACATTTTAACCATGTCTTTATCAGCTAGCATTTCTGATCGAGATGGGAGTTATGGTTTTCTAGCAGACGCAAGCAGATTAACTTTAACCATGGAACTAAATTTATTGCTCGCAATGAAGGCAGAAAGTTTACTGGCTGAAAGGCAGTAGTTTCCTTGTTAGAATAAGGTCATGCAGATAATTGCTGATCTTCAGTTACACTCCAAGTACTCACGGGCGGTAAGTAAGGACATGGTTATTCCCATAATGAGTGAGTGGGGAGAGAAAAAAGGCACTAATTTGCTGGCGACCGGAGACTGGACTCACCCTTTGTGGTTTAAAGAACTGGAAACAAACCTGGAAGAAGCGGGCAAGGGGATATATAAACTGAAAAACAGCGATAAAAAGACGCGCTTTTTACTCTCCGGCGAGATTTCCTCGATTTATACTGCAAACGGCAAGGGCCGGCGGGTGCATACCTTGTTTTTTGCGCCATCTTTGGAAGTGGTGCGAAAAATCAACGAGGAATTGACTAAAAGAGGGGCAAATTTATTGTCAGACGGCCGGCCAATTGTTGGTTTGTCCTGCCAGGAGTTGTGCGAAGTGGTTTGGGGAGTAGATGAATCGGTTTTGGTCATCCCGGCTCACGCTTGGACTCCCTGGTTTGCGCTTTACGGCAGTAAGTCCGGCTTTGATTCAGTCAAAGAATGTTTTGGTCAATATGAGCAGCGAATTTATGCGATTGAAACAGGGTTATCCTCCGATCCAATGATGAACTGGCAGATTGCCGATTTGGATAAAAGAGCCATTGTCTCATTTTCCGACGCCCACAGCCCCAAAAAGCTGGCTAGGGAAGCGACCGTACTAACCGGCGAGATTGACACTGAGATTACTTTTGCCGATGTTAGCAGTGCTATCAGCGAGAGATTTACCGGTAAACCAGGGCGTTTAAAGATTGCCTATACCATCGAGTTTTACCCGGAAGAGGGAAAATATCATTACACCGGGCACCGGACTTGCGGCGTGGTTCAAACACCCGAGGAAACCAGAAAAAAAGGCACCATTTGTCATGTTTGCGGTAGGCCTCTTACGGTCGGAGTGATGCACAGGGTAGAACAATTGGGTCACTTACCCGAGCTCACGGCGATTAAAAAAACTAATGACGTTGGTTTGACCGGCTATTACCACCCAACTGACAAAACCAGGCCGCCGTATGTGATGCTGGTGCCTTTACATGAAATCATTGCCGAAAGCCTGGAGGTAGGTGTTGCCAGCAAGCGAGTTGATGAACTTTATCAAAGGCTAATAGCAGAATTTGGCA
>DATEUG010000139.1:0-2684 GCA_035283225.1 Patescibacteria group bacterium
GTCCAGCTCAAAGCAGTTGAGATTCAAAAAATTGCCAAACCCGCTTCCCCCACCCCCCGGCAATTAATCTCCGGCCCCATCAGTGAAATTGATGGCAATCGACTCACCGTTTCCGGAAAAACTTTAACTATCGGTTCGCGCACCGATTTTACAATCAGCGGCGATCCTAAGGGTGAAATTGAAGATTTAACCCTAAATGACTATTTGTTTGCTATCGTCACCCTAGATGAAGACGGCGACATCGACACAGTCAGCGCGGTGCTGGTCAAGCCAGGCAAAGATAATCCTTTAAGCGAAGTCCCGACGAACGTCGGGGCGACTGAATCTGCAACCGCCACCGCCAGCGCAAATTAAAGCCTGCCGTTTAGTCAGCCTGACTCTTAAATTCATCCGCTCTTCTCTTCGTTCCGGCCTAACCGAAAGACAAGTTGCCCGGGAGATTAAAAAATATTTATTTTCCCACGGGGCTGCCAAACTGGCCTTCCCGGTCATTGTCGCTTGCGGCCAAAGCTCTGCTTCACCCCATCATTGGCCAACCAGTAAAACAATTCAAACTAATGACCTGGTCTTAATCGACATTGGCTGCGTCATTGACGGCTTAAGAAGCGACATTACCCGGACTTTTTTTATCGGCCAGCCCAACCCCATTTGGCTCAAGACTTACCGCCAGGTGTTAATTGCCCAGGAAAAAGCATTGAAGTTTTTGCGTCCACCCACGGTTTTAAGCCGCGAAGTTGACGCTGTCGCCCGCAATTACTTTAAAAACCTTAAACTTGATAAACATTTTATCCACGGCTTGGGCCATGGCATTGGCCGGGCAATTCACCAACCACCAAAACTTAGCCCCAAAGCCAAGCACCAACTGGTTAAACCCGGAGATGTTGTCACCATTGAACCGGGGCTTTACTTTAAAAACAAGTTCGGGATCCGGATTGAAGACACAGTGGTCAAAACTAAATCAGGCTACAAATACCTCACCCATTTTCCCAAAGATCTTAAATCTGTTACCATTGACAAATAAATTATTTGCTGTAGTATCTTAATTTGTATATGCTAGACAAATTAGCGGTCAATCAGGCTAAGAAACATCACGCTCCAGCTTTGGTGCGGGTGTTTTTCGTGGTGATTTAATTAATTAAATTCAACCTTTTCAACCCCGCACCGAGCGGGGTTTTTTGTATGGAAAAAATCTATCAAAACCAACAAGCACTTTACAAACCTATTTTGGGCAACCTGGACCAAACGGATACAGGAATGTCAAAAATCGTCAGAGGTTTACAATCGGGACAATTACCTCAGGGTAAAAATCTCCTGGAATTGGAGCAATCTAAAAACAGAACTTCCTGGAAAGAAGTTCTGGGTAATTTTGCGCCGGCAATAATTTCGGTTACCGATCCTAAAACCAGTTTAATTCCGGAACAACTAACTATTGCCGGAGGCTGGTGTGCCATCCGCACCAGTGAGGTCAAGAAAATTGAAGACGGTTGGCTGGTTAATCCGGAAACCAATACCCCTGAACCAATCACTTCAGTTAACCAAGTCGCTGATTGGATTGAAAAAGCAGTTTCATTCGATCAGGTGGTTGAATCAATCGCTCCCATAAACGGAAAACAAATGATGGCGATTTCCGAAGTAAAGCTATGGTCGGAAAGAATCAGCGATAAAGTCGGAGGTGTTTTAAGAAAACCCCTATCCTCGGGTGAAAAAGAAAGAATCTTTAACGCGGTTGAATCGGCCGATCAAACCAGGTTTCAATTAACTAAACGCTACCTCAATTTTGCGACTCAATCTGACCGGGGTGACGCACTGATTCGATTGCCTGATTATCAGATTTGGCAGGAACTGTTGGCAGCACGAGATGAATTGCTGGCAAAAGCTGAAGTTTCCTTAGAGGCATTAGCCCGGCAAAATGGCAACAGTCGTCCATTTTTAAACTCTTTAAGTATGGTTTGGGCGATGTATTCTGAACCATATTTTAGAAATCTGAAACAATCTGGCTACATTTCCGGAAAAACATATTTATTGGCCGAACCAGCCACGCATGCCATCTCTGCTTCGCCAACAGAAGCTGATTTTATCTACCAAGTCTATCGACGACTAGGAATATATTTTGATCGTCAAGGATTAAATCCT
The DNA here is from genome assembly GCA_035283225.1 of Patescibacteria group bacterium. Lineage (GTDB taxonomy): Bacteria > Patescibacteriota > Microgenomatia > UBA1400 > CG1-02-47-37 > DATEUG01. The sequence continues at coordinate 2,134 of DATEUG010000139.1, forward strand.
AACACTGGTTATGCGGCCTTTATCGGCTGTGTCGATTCTAGCGGTAAAAACGCCCGACCAAACCTGGAACTGGGATCAATTCCCAACTTGTCCAGTTGGCAACAATGGCTAAGTGAAGGCAGGCTGGCACCGATTAATAATTTAACGGTAAACTTAAAAGACAACCAATTACTCTTATGGGGGCTTAATCTCATGCCTTTTGACTCTGGGGTACAGCAAGCCATTCTCAATTTAAACAATATCCGGGTTGAATTTAGTCAATCAAAAAAAGAAATTAGTAGTCGTTTTCCCGGTAAATCAGCCCAACAGCCAATTGAGCAATTAAAAAGAGAATTTGAACCGCAAATATTTAGTCAAAATCAAGTTTTGGCAGACCGCTTAAACAGTTTCTTTCAATATTTAACTACCTAATCTATGAGGCAATTAACTCAAAGTCAATCAAATTATCTTATTGCCGGCTCCAGTTTATTAAGTACCGGTGGCGGCGGAACGATAACGGCCGCCCAGGATTTAATGAAAAAAATCAGTCGTTTTCCCTGGCTGGCTAAAAT
>DATEUG010000140.1:0-2451 GCA_035283225.1 Patescibacteria group bacterium
GGGTGGCACCGAAATAATCTGCCAAAACCTGCTTAAGCTTTAATAATGACGGGCCAGTCTGCCAAAGCCAGGGCCTAAACAGCAATTTTTTAGCCAGGCTAATGTCAGCGGCGGTGGTATTGGGCGAGATGCCGATTAAGATTGGTTTTGCCATATGGATTGAATTAAACTTTGGGGCAAACGGCTTAATAACACTATTGCCGTTTGGCCGTCAACCTGACCCCTTAACCAGTTTAACAACTTGGGCGTTGGCGGCAAGTAGCTGGCTTTAGGGCCAAAAGGTTGAAGTAAACTCTTTTTGGTGACAATAATCGAATCAAAAACCAAGTTTGCTTTTGTCCCTAAATCGGCGTGAATGGTTTCCGATTCCTGGCCCAGCTCAATAATTCCTGATGTCACCAGAATTTTTCTATCTTTATTTAGTTTGCCGGCATAATCAATTAAAGCGGCAAAACCAGCCGGATTAGCATTATAGGTGCTATTTACTACCAAGGCGCCGTTTAAACCCGGTTGCTGTTTTAAGCCGGTGATAAACTCCGGCACTGTCTTTAGGCGTTTCTTTATCTGACTGTCGCTCAGGCCAAAATGTTTGGCCGCCGCCGCCGCCGCCGCAATATTTAGCTGCTGCCAGTCACCCAGTAAGTTAGTGTCATAAGCTTTTTTTGGCTGACGGTAAAACTTAACTGTCGGGCCTTTTAGCTTGTTACCTAGGGCGTAGCTGTTTTCATCCTCGCCGTTGACAATGGCCAGCCCGGACTTTGGAAGGGCGGCCAAGAGTTCAAATTTGGCTTTCATTAAATTATCAAAACTGCCAAACAACTCCAGGTGCTGTTTGGAAATTCCGGTTAAAATTCCAATGCTCGGACGTACCAGATTACAAATAGCGGTAATCTCACCGCGTTTGTAGGCTCCCATTTCGACGATGAAAAATCGATGGCTTGGATTTAACTTTCTTAAAATTGCCTGGGCCACCCCGATCGGTGTATTGACAGTGCCGCTGGTAGATAGCACCGGGTATTTGGCGGCCAACAAATGGGTCAAAATCGTTTTGGTAGCAGTTTTGCCATAACTGCCGGTGATGCCGATGACAGTTAAATTTGACCGGTAATGAGCCAGTTTTCCAGCCGCCAGATTAATGATGATCAATTTTGAAAAGCTGGTAAACGGCATTAGGACAATGACCGCCAAAACGGCCAGAAAAGGAATCAGCAGATAATAAGCCAAAGGCGGCAGCCAGAGTGCGGGCAGCAACACTAAAACCGCAAGCAGCAGAATTTTTGGCGTCAATTTAGGCCTCAAGAGATAACGCGAAGGCAAAAAATACTGATTAGCCTCGCCGCTGGTCAAAAATTCCTTAAACCGATCTAATCGGTATTCTTTTAACTGCCAAAAATAAAGAACCCGCCAAACGGCCTGGAGGGCTAAAAGATAATATAAAACCAAAAAAAGACTAACCATGGGTAAACTCAGTAATTGCTTTCACTAAGTCAGTCGCACGGGTGAAGTGTAAACCATGGCCTTCTCCATCAAACACTTTTAAAGTTGAACCTTTAATTAACCGATGCATTAATTGACCTTGGTTAATCGGGGTGTAACGGTCACGGCTGCCCCATAAAAGCAATGTCGGCGTTAATACTTTCCTTAAATTAGTTTGCTGGTCGTCTTTAACAATTAGCCTTAAAGTTTCTTTCATGAGAGGCGAGGCTTTGGCATAATCCCATTCCCGGGCAAGTTTATATAAAATCTTTTTTGCTAAAGGCGAAGCTGTTAAAATCTTACCCATTTTTGCCAGAAGCCAAAAAATCTGCTTTTTAAGATTAAGTTCGCGCCTAATTCCGGCAGAACCGATTAAAACCAGACGCTCTACCATTAACGGATTTTGGGCGGTAAACTGGATGGCAATCTGGCCGCCGAAAGATTGGCCGATTAAAACCACCTTGCCTTTGCCGCGAAGATAATTTTTCAGCCAATCAACATAATCTTGGGTATTGTAAGGTTTTGAAATAGGAACGGTAAAGCCCGGCAAATCCGGCTTTAACACCTTAAAACCATTATCCTTAAGCCCTTTGATAACTTGGCTCCAATGGGCCGGGTTACTCGCCCAACCATGAAGCACGACTGCCGTTTTCACTGATCCCTTCTAAATTAATTTAATAATCGCTTTGGCCAATTTTCCCGAGTCGTGTCTTAACAAACTTCTTTTAAGGTTATCACTTTTTGGCTTTTGGAAAACACTGCTTGACAGTAACGGCCGGCGGATTACCCGGCTGTCTTTATTTAAATCATCAGCCACCGGATACTCCTGTTCCCGTTTATAGGCTCGAACAATCTCCGGTTTAATCGGCTGACTGTTGACCACAATGTAATCAACTTTTCTACCGGCATATTTCTCAATTTCTTTAACATGGGTGCTGGCTGCGAAATTGTGGGTTTGGCTGTTTAAAGTCATTA
>DATEUG010000141.1:0-2888 GCA_035283225.1 Patescibacteria group bacterium
CCAAAAAGGGGTCAGAGTTCAGGCTGTAATTGGTGAGCTGGGAGGCGAGAAAATCGATATCATTGAGTACTCAAAAGAGATTGATAAGTTTATTGCTTCAGCCCTTCAGCCAGCCGAGAATTTAGAGATAAAATTGGACGAAGCTAAAAAGACCGCCTTGGTAACTGTGGCCGAAGATCAGCTATCATTAGCCATTGGTAGAGAGGGTCAAAACGTGCGTTTAGCCGCCAAACTTACCGGTTATAAAATCACCTTAAAAGGACCTAAAGGTACTAAACCAGTGACTGCCAATAAAGACGATTTGGAGTTTGAAATTGACAAGTTGGAACTTAGTAGCCGCACCCGAAATTCATTGGTTGAGGCCGGAATTACTAAGATTGCCGACTTAAAGAAAAAGAATGAAACCGAGCTAAGTGAAATTCGTGGTTTAGGCCCGAAGGGCTTGGAAGAAATTAAAGAAAAAACCAAATAAGAATTATGAAACGCCGTCCCCCAGTGGTCACGGTCATGGGCCACGTTGACCACGGCAAAACTACCCTGCTTGACGCGTTAAGAAAAAGCCGGGTCGCCCAAACAGAAAGTGGCGGCATTACCCAGCACATCGGCGCTTACCAGATAGTTCACAAAGACAGAAAAATTACTTTTATTGACACTCCCGGCCATGCCGCTTTTGCGGCGATGCGGGCCCGGGGAGCCCAAGTGACCGACATTGCCATTGTGGTGATTGACGCGGTTGAATCGGTCAAACCCCAAACCAAAGAAAGCCTGCAGCACATTGCCGCGGCCAAAGTGCCTTTTTTGATTGCCTTAAACAAGATGGATTTGCCCGGCGCCTCTGAAGCGGTAGTGAAAAAGGATTTAGCTGACGCCGGGATAATGGTCGAAGGCTACGGCGGCGACATCGTTTGCGTGCCGGTATCGGCCAAAACCGGTAAAGGTATGGATAATTTGCTGGAAATGATTTTACTGGTGGCGGATATGCGTGAGTTGCCGGCTAAACCCCAAGCGCCTCTAAGGGCGATTGTGATTGAGTCAATGTTGGATAACCGTCGGGGCCCGGTAGCCACCGTAATTATCAAGGAAGGTATTTTAAGGATTGGCGAAGTGATTTATGCCAATCAGGTAGAAGGCAAAGTTAAAGCTTTGTTCAATGAAGACGGTAAAACCATGCCTGAGGTGGGCCCGGGCGACCCAGCCTTAATTTTAGGTTTAAAACAGGTGCCGGCAGTCGGGGCAATTGTCACTACCACCCCTCAACCGTTAGTCGCCATGCCTGTCGCCAAACCAGCCTTACCGGCTAAAGAAGCCAAACCAGCCCTGCCAGCAGGAGATAAAGAGGAAACAGGAGAGGAAGAAGTCAAAGAAGACAAATTAAAGTTAATTATCCGGGCAGATGTGGCCGGTACTTTAGAGGCAATTGTTAATAACCTGGGCGGTGAGGCCGAACTAGTGGCTTCAGGGATAGGTAACATTACTGAATCAGATGTGCTGTTGGCCCAATCGACCGGCGCTAAAATTTTAGCCTTTAGAGTGCCGACTGTACCTTCAGCTAAAAGATTAGCCGAGATTGAAAAAATCGTGATTAAACCCTACTCTTTAATTCACGAACTTTTGGATGACATTTCCCGGGAAGTGCTGCATCGGCTTGAGCCGACAATTGATGAGCAGGTGTTGGGTGAGGCTAAAGTGATTGCTTCATTTACCGTTATCGGCAGGCAGGTTTTAGGAGTAGAAGTGGAGTCGGGCCGGTTAACTGTCGGCAACAAGGTTCACTTGATGAGATTGGGTAAAATTATCTCCGACAGCCAGATAAAATCCATCCAACAGGGTAAAGAGTCGATTAACCGGGCCAAAAAAGGCGAGCAATGCGGTGTTTCCTTAACCAGCGCGGTGGATTTTAAGGTCAAGGACAAACTGGTGGCTTTTACCACCGCGGTATAACCCTATAGCCTTGAGTTTATGATATAATTCGGCCCGAATGGTAAAAACATATAACACCCAGCCGGTCTTAACCGCTCTTCAATCTGCCAAACAAGTCTTAATTTTGCTGCCGCAAAACCCCAGTGTTGACTCAGTCGCTGCCGCTTTAGCTCTGTATTTAGCCTTAACCAAGGCTAAAATGAGTACTACCATTGGCTGTCCGACCGAGATGACCGTGGGTTTTAACCGGCTTTTCGGGGTGGACAAAATCAAACAGCGAATCGGCAATCAAAATTTGGTGATTTCCTTTGACTACCCTGAAGATTCGCTCGAGAAAGTGGCTTATGATAAAGATCCGGCTAATCAAAAATTTCATTTAACCATAGAACCCAAAGCCGGCTTTGAAGCCTTGGATGCCTCAAAGGTCCAGTATTCTTACACCGGCTCCAGCGCCGACGTGATATTTGTCATCGGTGCCTCGGCTTTGGAAGACTTGGGTATGCTTTACCAGCAGGAGAAAAAATTACTCGATGACAAGCAAAAAACCCTGGTAAATTTGTCAAAAAGTGCCAAAAACAGCCAGTTTGGGACGGTTAACCTCTATGACCCGACGGTTTCGGGCGAAAGCGAGATCATATTGGCTGTTTTTCAAGCCTTAAATTTACCCATAGAACAGGATATTGCCACTAATTTATTAGCCGGCATTGAAAGTTCGACCGGTAATTTAAGCACGGCCAATTCGGCTGATACTTACGAAGCGGTGGCAACCCTGTTGCGGCAGGGCGCCAAAAAGGGACACCTCAATGCTCAGCCAGCTGGCGGAGCCAGAGTCCAGTCGCCGTTTGGGGCCTTCCAAACACCCACACCCCAGCCGTTTATGCCGGTAACGCCAGTGCAGCCAGAGCCAATATCTATGGGCGGGCAAGCCGACGAGGGCCCGTCACCAGACTGGTTAAAGCCAAAAGTTT
>DATEUG010000142.1:0-2931 GCA_035283225.1 Patescibacteria group bacterium
TCCCTGATAAAAAAGTGCCCAGAACCCCAGCACCGCGTAAAATCGGCACAATGGCGTCAAAAGTAAGCTGCCGCGGCTTGGTGTAGGCCAAAATTTGTTTGAGTAATTTGTCTAGGGTTTTACCGTACTGATCCCAGGTGAGCTGAACAAATTCGTCGGCTGAATACTCTTCAATTGTCAGCAACTCCTCGTTCTTAGATTGGCTCATGGCTGATCTGATTTTAACATTTTAGTGGTGGAAATGTCTGGGTTGTGCTTTAACACTACTTTTACTTGGCCGCCGAGTTCGCGCATGAGTTGGCGCTTAACCGACAAGTTGGGGGTGTGAGATGACACCGCCAGAATGTCTGGGTGAATTCGTTTAATTAAAGCGCGGTGGGCAGCAGTGGTAGCAAAGTTTTCCGGCAGACCAAAGGCGTAATCGGCGATTTTGAGGCGGCGCAAGTTAACCAAGCGCTGGCTCAAAGAATTAACCGGCCGGCCCTGGCCCTTAAGCTGGCGGACGCGGGAGTCAGATTCAAGGCCGACTAAAAGCCAGCCGCCCAAAGCTTTGGCGGCAGTTAAAAACTTTTTGTGTTCAGAATGCAAAACATCAAAACAGCCGGTGACCAGCACTGTTTGAGAACGGCGTTTAAACTGGTCCTGCACCATTTCCCCTGTCGGCCGGGGGTGAAAAAAGGCAAAATGAGGCCCCACCCGCTCCCGGGTGATTTTTGACTTCATGTACCAATGCTGGAACTTAAAGGCTAGCCTTTCCAGTTGGGTAAATAATTTTTCAACCATAGGTTGGCAATAATAAATTTTAAATAAGTATAGTCTCGATCAAGTATGGGCTTAACCTGAACCACTTCGTGAGCGGTATAAAGGTTGCGCTGATTTCTGGGCAAAGACAAAGCTGTTTCGTCCAGCCACAAGTTAAGACAAATCTTGTCGCTCACCAAAACCCGCTGATGAGGCTGACGAAGTTGTGGCAACAATAAAATTGTTGCCAATAAGCGGCTTAGCCATAACCGGTTGGCTTGGGTGACAATCATCAAATCAATATCGTCGTTTTGATCTGAATTATTCATGGCTAAAGCCCCGGTAACAGCAATCAGCTTAATCCAGGGAATTAATTTTAAAAGACTGGCTGCCAGCCGGGCACGCTTTAGCTTTAAGTGGCTAAAATGTTGCCGGCGCCGTCTTAAGACCGCCAATGCCTGACGACCCTTAAGGTGATAAAACTTGCCGGTTTTTCCGGTCAGCTCGGGACGGGGCCGGTCACCGGCTATCTGCCACTCTACTAACTCGGCAGCCCTTAGCGGATAGTCAAACACATCCGCGTAAACTAGTGTCTTAAACATTTAATGGCTCGTGCTCAAACCGTATTGGGCCAAAACCTGAGCCACACCGCCGGATAAAGCGGCAAAAATAGTTTCTTCGTTGCCCTGATCTAATAATCCATTAATCGCGTCTTCGTAGTATTTAATTAACTTGTCGTTAATCCCATCATCAAAGGTACGCGAGGCCAGTGGAAAACTTCTGGCCGCAATCGCCTGATTTATCACTGCTCCCAAATACGGATCTTGCTGTAAGAGGCTGGCCATGTCCTGCCGGGCATAGGGTTCACCAAAGAGTCTGTTTTGGGAAGCCAAATTGTAAAACTTTAATAAAGTGTCACGGCTTGATAAGTATTTAACAAATTCCCAAGCCGCTTCCTGCTTAAGCGATTTTCTCGACACCCCCTCCAACCAATAGCTGGCCCAGGTGATATTAGTTCCCGGCAATTGCGGTGCCGGATAAAGCTTAAAGTTTAGCTGGGGATTAATGGCCTTAACCTCCAGCGCCCGCCATGATGGCGCCAGCATCATCACTACCTTGCCGGTGGCAAAAGCGAGCGTTGAGTTGGGTAAAGTTTCATCCCAGGTGCCGTCCGCTAATGAAAATAAGGTGTAAAACTTTAAGGCCGAAGCCACCGTGTCGGTTGAAGGATTGCCCGGATCGCCGCCGTTTTGCAAAATCATCAAACCCACAATGTCGGAAAAATGATCAACGTTTGAGGTTGTCCCCAAAGCAATGCCGCCGCGGGTTAACTGGTTGGTAACGGGGTCAACTTGCTTTAGCCTGAAGGCTGTTTGACGTAAGTTGTCCCAGGTGGTGGGCACTTTTAAGTCCGGGTTTTGTTCCATCACGTCCTCGTTAACGTAAAGGGCTAAAGTGTCAAACTCGATGGGCACACCTAAGTAGTTGCCGCCGGAAAAAACGTCAGTTTTGACCACCGGATAAAAGGTGGTGTCAAATTCATTGGGGGAATAAACGCTGTCCGGAATGGGTGATAAATCGGCCTTAAGCATCGGCAGCCAGGTATTGTGCCAACGAAAGATATCTGGTCCGTCACCTCTGGCTAAGGCGGATTGCAACCGGGCCCGATAATCCTGAGGCGCTTGGCGGGTATAAGAAATAGTCACGTTAGGATGAAGAGCGCGGTAATCTTCAATGACTTGAGAAACAATATTTTCCGGCTCCCACAAGCCCCAATAAGTTAAGTTAATTGTTTCCGGCTCTGGCGCTTTTTGAAACCGGGGCAAGATTACTTTGGCGACCAGAAAAAATAAAAGCAATAAAATTATCCCGCCGATAATGAGGGGTAAGAATCGTTTTAAAAACGGTTCCTGCATCTGAGCCGGCTCTCCTGTGGGCGGCGGCGGCGGACTTGTCCCGAGCGGAGTCGAGGGAGGAGTTGACGAAGGCACCGCCTCACCTTGGGTATCAACCGGAATCGGAAACGGCGGCTCGGTTACCGGTGGCGGGACAGGCTGGTTTAAATCATCCATATGTTATCATCTTAACAAACGCCTGTTATGCTAAGCAATAAGGCCATCTCCATTTTAAGCGCTTGTATCTTGGGATTGGGCGGCTTGTTTTCTCTCCACGAGCTGGCTTACTACCAAA
>DATEUG010000143.1:0-2989 GCA_035283225.1 Patescibacteria group bacterium
ATATCAGGCGCTGGCAGAATTTTGCGGCGAGGAGTGTTATTTAGACCCCAGCCTATTTCCTGAAGACGGGGAAAAAGCGGTGATGGAATTATTTAAAATTGACGAAGATCAATACCAGTCTTTCCAACAAAATCCCGACGGACTGCCACAATGGTTAAAAGAAGTATACCCCAATGATTTATGGCTTGCCGAGTTGTTTGAAATTACGCTGACGCCAACTAATAATTTAGAGCAGGCAGGGAAAACAGAATACGAACAATGGTTGGAAAACTGGCAGGCAAAAATAGAGGAAGAAAGCAATGTTCCCACCAGTGTTAGCTTGTTAGGTTTACCAATGATTGGTGGGGCCTTAGGCCGTCAGGTAAGATTAGATCGGCGCCGAGAAGATTTCAGTCAATTCAGGGGTCGGGGTCGGGCAAGGGGTAGATTTGGATCAACAAAGGGGTTTACTTAACCCATCATTCCGCCGATAATCGGGATCTTTCTGGCGGTGGCACTTAGTTGTTCAGCCGCGCCCTGGGCAATCGGCTTGGATTCAAGCGCTTGGTCGATCGCGCTTAAGATGTTGGGGATTGACATTAAAATACCGATAGCAATTAAGCCTTCTGTGACAGAGCCGACTTTGCCAGGGGTGCTGGTGACGGCTGTTTCGAAAAAACGGGTATAAAACGGGGGCAGATCGCCGATGGCGTTGGCATTGTTGGGTGCTGAAAAGTAGTAGGCCAAAGCTAAAAGGGCCGAGGTAACCGGGAAGGCAATGGTGTTGGCCAGCAGTCCTTTAAGCGGTTTTAACGGGCTTGATTGGGCTGAAAGGGCGGAGGCCAAAAAGGAAAACGGCATGGTAATCACCAAAAGAATAATCATAATGTATTTGGTTAACAGGGTAAAAAAGATTTTAAAAGTGGCACCGACAACACTGAAAGCAATGACTAAAATAAATAATCCTTCAATCGGATTAGCAACAGTCCCAAGAGTGATGGCTCCAAAAACAAAGCCGCCAAAACCTTTTGCCATGTCCGAAATCACACCACCACCACCATAATTATTTAAGACGTCAAAAGGCCAGGCACTGGGGGTGTATTGTCCTAGGTCGCAGTTTTGTTCCCAGCGGATGTCGGCGTCATGATCGCCAAAAAGAACTCTTTGCACGCGACCCGAGTTGTTCGGATCGTCGCACACTATTGGGGATTTTACCGCCGTCCGAGTCATGACGTTTTTTATCAGCGAGTGGCCGAAAAATACTGTGTCAACAATAAAACCGGAAATGGCATAGCTAAAAGTGACCATAATTAAGGCAATAATAATTTTCGGTAATGCCAGCTGGACACTGATAGCTGTTTGGGGATTAAGTTTGCCTCTAAACATAATCATAAAACCCAGAGCGACAAAGATAACCACAAAGAAAATATAAGCAGTGTTTCTGGCGATCGTCCAAATGTGTAAAACCGGAGAAATAAACTCAGCACCGCTGTTGGCAGCGTAAGTTGGTTTGACCAGATTTAGTTTGTTGGCCGAATAAGCTAGATATTCCACCGCCGACGGTTGGCCGGTATAAAGAAAGCCAACGGCCCGGCTAAGGGAACTTTGTAAGCTCCCGTTGATGGTTTCACCTTCAAGCAGGGGATAGCCGACCAGTTTTTTGGTTAGACCCATGATCATGTAATCTAAGGAGGAAAGGCTAAATTGGGGCAAGTTCATCCCCGGTGCCTCTAATGCTTGTTTATAAATCTCCGTTGTGTCGGGACCAACGGTATCCAAATAGGCAGCGTTAGCGACTTGGGGAACAAGCAGTAAAAGAAAAATCGAAATTAAAAGTGATGTGAAAAATTTCACCATAGGCAGACTAAACTAGGTTAGCAAATTACTATATGCATATCAATGACTAAAGGTAATGGTATCGCTGACAATGCCGCTGGGCTGAGACAGGCCAAAAACATACGCCTGACTGCCGGCAACTTCAATTTTAATCGTCGCCGCCTCATAGGCGCTATTTAAATCGTCAGGGTTATTAAGATCATAAACACTAGGATCGGGTTGAAAGGTAGCAGTAATACAGACTTCGAATTGACCATTGCTGGGTAGATAGAAAAAATTGGGGTTAAAGATGTCGCCAAAATGGCTCTTTAATAAGTTTTCCAGCTCTTGGGGGGTCATTTGGCTGATGTCAGTGCCCACTGGTAGGGCGCTGACTTGTTTAATTGATTCATTGAGTCCGCTAATTTGACTGTCGAAGTCGCTATAGCCCTTTTCCATTTCTTGAAGTTTCGATTGGAGCAAACTAATTAATTGAGCGTAATTTGGCTGAGACGGATTATCGGTTTCTGCTTGCCGGGCAGATTCACTTAAGGGCCGTACCACACTGACAAGATATTGAAAAATCTTAAACCAGCCTTCGTAATTATTAATTAAGCCAAGATAATGAATTTGGCAGGGGCCATCGCTGCCGCAGGCTTTATAGCTGGCGTTGGCCTGTTCAAGCTGGGTTTGAATTTCTGATGGTACGGTAAAGTTGGGATGATTGGGGTCAAGCTGAATAGTTAGTGTTTCCAGCAATGGGCTTAGTTCTGCTAAGGCAGTTTGGCTGCCAAGGGTGATTGATTCAGAGACAAAACTTAATCGAGTTTGATAATCATTAATTTTGGATTGATTGAACTTAGCCAGAGTAAGCTCTGCCCCAAGCTTTTCCAATTGGCGGTCTTTATCGGTTTGAGTTTGCAGATTCGTCAGTTGTTCAATATAGCTGTCAACCAAACCGGTCATTACTGCAAATTCATCTTTTAACTCAAACACAGTTTTGCCCCGCTGGTGAGTTTGGTCAGTATTGTCTCTTCCAAAAGTGCCAATATTCATCGCCACGTTAAAGAGGTCGGAATTGAAAAGATACTCACCGGAGTAGGTGAAATTATTATTGGTTTGAGGGTTAAAATTATTGGTCCACTCATCAAGCTTGTGCCAGCCTGGCGCTGGTAAAATTCTGTCGGTTGGCGCC
>DATEUG010000144.1:0-6660 GCA_035283225.1 Patescibacteria group bacterium
TCAGCGATGATTTGAGCCTCTTTTAAATGGTTTTTAGCGTTTAAAACTTGATGGGGGATTTTTTTGCGGTTCAAAAAGTCGTCAATGAGTTGGTTTTTGGCAATCGAGGTGGTGCCGATTAATATCGGCTGGCCGGCAGCAAAACGTTCGGCTACTTCGTTAACAATCGCCGCATATTTGGCCCGGGTGGTTTTGTAAACCATATCGGCGGCATCTTTCCGAACCATCGGTTTGTGGGTGGGGATAACCACCGTTTCTAAGTTATAGATTTTCTTAAACTCTTCGGCTTCGGTGGCGGCCGTGCCGGTCATACCGGAAAGTTTTTGATACATCCTAAAATAATTCTGAAAAGAAATGGTAGCTAAAGTTTTTGACTCCTGTTTGATGGTCACGTTTTCTTTAGCTTCAATTGCCTGATGCAGGCCTTCAGAGTAGCGCCGGCCAAACATCAACCGGCCGGTAAACTCATCGACAATAATAATCTCGCCGTCTTTAATCACATAGTCTTTGTCCCGGGCAAAATGCTCCTTGGCCTTTAAGGCTTGCTCCAAATGGTGAATGGTGTCAAAGTCTTTTTCGTATAAGTTATCAACGCCTAACTTTTTCTCGACTTTTTTAATGCCGTGTTCAGTTAAATTAACGGTTTTATGCTTTTCGTCTGATTCAAAATCAGTATCGCGGGATAAACCTTCAACTAAAGCAGCGAATTGGAAATACTTTTGCGTTGGTTCAGTGTCTGGCGCAGAAATGATTAAAGGGGTTCTGGCTTCATCAATTAAAATTGAGTCAACTTCGTCGACAATGGCAAAGTGGTGGCCGCGCTGAACCATCTGGCTTAAATCTTGGACCATGTTGTCCTTTAAATAATCAAAACCAAACTCATTGTTGGTGCCGTAGGTAATGTCGGCCGCATAAGCCTCTTTGCGACTAACCGGTTTTAAATGCTGTAACCTGGGATCGTCGGTTTTAGCGTCAATAAATTCCGGATCATAAAAAAATGCTTCTTCGTGGATGATCACTCCGACAGTAACTCCCAAAAGATCAAAAATCGGTCCGTTCCAGCCGGCGTCGCGGCGGGCTAAATAATCGTTGACGGTCACCAGATGACAGCCTTTAGCGGTTAAGGCATTAAGGTATAAAGCGGGCACGGCCGATAAAGTCTTGCCTTCACCGGTTTTTTGTTCGGCAATTTTTCCCTGATGAAAACACAAAGCCGCCATCAATTGTTCGTCAAATGGTCTTAGCTTTAAGGTTCGGTCGCTGGCCTCCCGGGCCAAGGCAAAAGCTTCCACCACCAATTCATCCAGGTTGGCACCGTTAGCTAATTGTTTTTTCCAGTCGTCAGTTTTTTTAGCAAAGTCAGTTTTTTTTAACTCTTTATATTCGGAAGCGATCTTATTAATTGCTTCTGCCTGTTGACGCAGTTTTTTAACTTCGCGTTCGTTGGTGTCTAATAATCTAGATAAAAATCCAAACATTTTATTGCCGCTTAGCAAAAATTAATAAATTACTGGCTGTTCTTTGTAAGGTTATTTGCGGCAAAACTGCTTCAATAGTTTTAATTAAGTTTTTGGCTTGATTTTTATGCTCGCCGAAAAACAAATGGTTATAAATTACCACTCCATCAGGAGTTAATAGTCGCTTTAATTGATTAAAGAATGATCTGGTCCTAAAAGGCCCGGGGGCATTTTTGCCCAAATATACGTCAACGATAATCAAATCAAATTTTTGTTTGGTTTTAGTTATTTTTTTAACATAACTGATTCCGTCTTCAATGGCGATTTTGAGATTTTTTAAAATGGCGAGGTTGAAATAACATTGAGCCGCGTCAATAATTTGAGCGTCAATCTCCACTCCGGTCATCTGGACATCGGGATAATATTTATTTATCCGGAAAGCGCAGTCGCCGCAGCCCAAACCCAGGATCAAAGCCTTTTTTACTCCGCGTCCTTCCTTTTTAAGTTTGCCAACAGCCTTATCCCAGATTTGCCTTACCAGTCCGCCCGATTGGAGCAAACCGCCGACGATCAGCCGGGGCATGTTCATCACCATGACCACCTTCATTGGTCCGTTGATGGGAGAGTAGTATTCTCTGATCGGATTGTAGGTCAGAAAATACTTAAGCCATTTTCTCATTCCTGTCCGCCTTTGGAGGCTATCACTTTCTTACCCAAATATGGCTGCAGCACCTCGGGTACTTTCACCGAGCCGTCTTTTTGCTGATAGTTTTCCAAAATGGCAATGATCGCCCGCGAGGTGGCCACCAAAGTGCCGTTTAAAGTGTGAGCATAACCGGATTGAGCACCCTTTTTATATTTAATGTTTAAACGTCTAGCTTGGTAGTCAGTGGTGTTGGAAGTCGAGGTGATTTCACCCCAGTCATTTCGGCCCGGCAACCAGGCTTCAAGGTCATATTTTTTAACTGCTTGGGCACCTAGGTCGGCAGTGCACATTTCTATCACTCGGTAAGGAATCTTAAGACTTTGCCAAAATTCTTCTTCTAAAGCTAGCAACTCCTGGTGGATTTTGGTTGATTGTTCCGGCAGGCAATGGGAAAACATTTCCACTTTGGTGAATTGGTGCACCCGATACAAACCCTTGGCGTATTTTCCATAGCCGCCGGCTTCGACTCTGAAACAATGGGAGTAGCCGGCATACTTTTTGGGTAATGTTTCAGCTGCTAAAATTTCATCAGCGTGATAGCCGGCCAGGGTCACTTCAGCCGTGGCGATTAAGCCTAAATCGTTATCTTTAATTTCATAGATCTGGGCCTCTGGGCCTTTAGGTAAATAGCCGGTGCCTAAGTAGTAGCGGGATTTTGACAAATCAGGAGTAATCATCGGGGTAAAGCCCTTCTTTTGCAAAAAATTCAAACCGAAAGCAACTAAAGCCAGTTCCAGTAAAGCGCCGTCATTTTTAAGATAATAAAATGAACTGCCGGCGACTTTGGCGCCGCGGGTAAAATCAATAATGTCCAAAGTTTCACCCAGCTCAAGGTGGTCTTTGGGTGCAAAACTAAATTTTTCTGGCTTATCTTCTTTGATGACTTTGTTGTCAGCCTCGCTTTTGCCAATTGGCACATCTTTAGCCGGCAAATTAGGCAGGCCCGTCAAGGCGATCTGAAATTCAGCCTCGACTGTTTTTAATTCAGGCTCAAGTTTTTGCAGCTCAAGCTTGATTTTCTTGCCGGCAGGAATATCTTTAATCTTAGCCGCCGCGTTGCGCTCGGCTCTTAATTTTTCCACCTCGGAGATTAATTGGCGCCGCTTGCTGTCAAGTTTTAACAGCTCATCGACCAATTTTGGATCCAAACCTTTGTTTTTAACTCCGGTTTTTACCTGATCGGGATTTTCGCGAATTGATTGGATATCAAGCATCGGAACAATTATAACCCAAGTTTTGGAGCAATGTCCTGGAGGGCCTTAAGACAAAGATTAATAAAATCATCAAGCTTAATCCCTAATTTTTCCTCGCACAAGGCAATTTGTTCCCGATGGACGCCGGCGGCAAAATCTTTCTTCTTCCATTTCTTTTTGACTGACTCCAAAGTCACCGCTGATAATTTTTTATCCGGCTGGACTAAGGCACAGGCGATAATTAAGCCAGATAACTCATCACCGGTGTAAAGCGCCCACTCCATCTTGGTTTTCGGTTCCTGGGTTTGGCCGTTGTAGTTCCAGGCATGAGCCCGGATAGCGTTAATCAGCCATTCCGGAGCCTGACGATGAGTTAATTCATCAAGGGTATGTTGCGGGTGTTCTTTAGGCCATTTCTCATAATCGGCATCGTGGATTAAACCGGCCAAACCCCAGTCGTCTTCATTCTCGCCAAAATGTTTGGCCAAAGCGCGCATTTGGGCTTCAACTGCCAGCATGTGTTTAACCAAGTTGGGGTTTTTGGTCCAGTCGGTCACTAATTGGTAAGCCTCGTCCCGGGTCATAGTTACCAATCCTAACATAAATTGATAAACGCTTGACAAAATAATCCTATAATCATAAAATTCAGTCGATGAAAATTAGTCAGGAAGCACTGTCAGTAATTGGTGAAATGGGCGAAAGAAACAGTTCTGGAAGTGGTTTAGTAATCGGTTATTTAGACGCGATTTCTTCAAAAGATATGAGGAAGTTTTATGACGTGGTTGAATTTGGGGAAGTTGACCCTGACCAGGCTTTAGTTGCAATTGGCGATAATACCCTTCAGTTGGTTGGGGTATTAAAAAAAGATGAATTTGTCCTTTTAAAAGTAGGTGCATATAACATGGATACCCTTATACCTCGTCTCCAATATGCTGAGAATATAGCCGAGATTAGGGATAGGAATTTTAAGCCGGAAACTTTAATTCTTAACGACGGACGCGTTTATTTTAATAGAGCGTTTTTTAACGATGTCGACCCTTCGTGGCAAGAGCAACTTGATGGTTTGGAGCAGTTCTTACAGGGAAATACCGATCATTCGTCTCTGCCTCATTATTCTCCGGGCGAACTGGTGGCTGTCTATGATCGAATTGGCAGCCACGAAATGGGCTAAAAAAGCCTATATCGGGTTGGGGATATCAATAAATTCAACTTCGAGTTTGTCGCCAAAGTGTTTTTTGATGATTTTGCCTAAAGCTTCAACTCCAAAAACCTCCGTAGCATAGTGTCCGCCGCAAAAGAAGTTGATTTCCGATTCTTTCATCTGGTTAATAATCCACTCGCTGGTCTCGCCGGTGATAAATAGCTTCACGCCTTTAGTTTCCATCTCGGCAATTTCGGCTGGTGTTGGTTTGGCGGCGCCGGAGACTACTCCAATCGTGGTTATCTTTTTTGGCCCGGATAAAACTGCCAGGACATCGTGGGAAAAAAGTTCGGCACATTTTTCCTGGAGTTTTTCAACCGCTTGAGGTGAGGAAAATTTGGCGGTATAGCCCCAGTCTTCCCATAAAGGTTCAACGATTTTTGCCCCTAGTTCCCGGATAATAACGGCGTTATTACCTAAAGTTGGGTGACAATCGAGTGAATAATGAAAGCCGGCGATCGTAAGATTGTTTTTGACAATTATTTTTAATCTTTTCTGGGAAAACAAAGGGAAGCGGGATTTATAAACTCTGGCGTCGAAGCCATGGTGAGTGAGCGTGTATTGGGCCCCGGCTTTAACCGCTTCATTTAAAAAATCTTCATTCAAGCTGACCCCAATTGCCAGTTTTTTAACTTCGTCGCTACCGCTGAACTGGACACCGTTGGCAATTTCATCAATTTCTGCGGCTTTTGCCATCAGTTTTTTACCGATGGTTTGATAAATAAATTTAGTCAACTCGTCGCGCTTAACCATTTTTCCTAATCTTTTTTGCTTTCGGTTTTAGGGTTGGGAAAGCAATTACTTCTTTTAAGTTAGGGGCATCGGTTAAGAGCATGATCAACCGGTCAACTCCAATTCCCAGGCCGCAGGTGGGTGGGAAACCGTGTTCAATAGCGGTTAAATAATCTTCATCGGTTTGGTGAGCTTCGGCAAAGCCTGCCTGCTCCCGTTTTTTTTCTTCAATAAATCTTTGTCTCAAGTCAATCGGATCATTTAATTCAGTGTAGTTGTTGCCCAGTTCTGATCCGACCGCAAACTGTTCAAATCTTTGGGTGAACCTGGGATCATCACATTTTTTAGCCAAAGGCGAAACTTCAACCGGAAAATCATAAATAAATGTCGGTTGGATTAATTTTTCCTCGGCGTCATATTCAAAAACAAAAGCCATTACTTCGCCGACAGTTTGAATTCTTTTTAATTCTGCTGATTGTTTTTCGTTTAAGCCCAGTTTTTCTGCCTCTTTTTTAGCTTGGTTAAGAGATTTCCAAGCGAGGGGAGTTAAGCCCGTATATTTGGTGATCGCTTCGACTAATTTCAGCCTCGGCCACGGTTTTTTCCACTCTAATTCTTGGCTTTGATATTTAATCTTCGTTTTCCCAAAGATTTTTTTAACCACGTACTCGGTCATTTCCTCTGTGATATCCATTCCATATTCATAATCTTGGTAAGCAATTTGCGCTTCAAACATCGTGAATTCTGGATTATGGTCAAAATCAATCCCTTCGTTTCTAAATACTTTAGTAATCTCGTAAACTTTTTCGAAACCGCCGACAATTAATCTTTTGAGATACATTTCATCGGAGATTCTTAAATAAAAATCAGCGCCCAGAGAATTGTGATGGGTGACAAAAGGCCGGGCAAAGCCACCGCCATAAATCGGCTGCAGCGTCGGCGTTTCCACTTCCAAAAAGTTTCTTTGATCCAAAAACTCACGCATATAACTAATGAACTGGCTGCGGATTTTTAGTCTTTGAGAGACTTCCGGATTAAGGATCATATCCAGATATCTTTTGCGATATCTTTCCTCAACGTCTTTCAAGCCAAACCATTTACTGGGTAGCATTCTTAAGGCTTTTACCAGAATTTGGTAATTTTTTACCAACAGCGATCTTTCACCCGCTTTGGTAGTGAAAGTGGTCCCGTCGGCCTGAAGAAAATCACCGATGTCCAAAAACTTTAATAATTCGATCTGCTTGGTGTTTAATTCGTCAGCTTTAAAGACGAGCTGAATTTTTCCTGATTCGTCTACTAAATCGGCAAATCTGATTTTTCCGTGACCCCGCCAACCGATCAATCTGCCGGCCAATGATACTTTCAAGCCGT
>DATEUG010000145.1:0-2425 GCA_035283225.1 Patescibacteria group bacterium
GAAAAGCTATTGGATGTTTACACCTCAATGTTTGCCAACACCACTTGGGTTACCTACGCCTTATTCACCTTTATGTTCCCGGCGTTTGCCTTTTCAGGCGCCGCTTTAACCTTACTGGCCGATTTGCCCCGCACCTTTAGGTCAGAAAAAGGGCTGATGATCACCATTCCGGTCGTGATTTACGGAGTGATGCGTTATCTTCATTTGATTTATGAGAAGAACCAGGGAGAATCTCCGGCTAAAATTTTAACTTCTGACCGGCCGATGCTTCTTACTGTCGCTATCTGGGGCTTAATGGTGGTAACGATTCTTTACGGCTTAGGGTGAAGAATAACGCTGACACGCTACCAATCCTATGGTTTGGTATAATTGCAATATGGCTGAGTTCCCTAAAAAGTCTCCAGAACAACAACTTCAAAGCATAAGCAGTGTGATAAAAAGTGCCTATGACTTAAGCTCAATAGGTATGGGGGTGCAAATGCATTCACTTAAGAGATTGTCAGAGTTTCAGGCGCTTCCAGGGTGGGCAATGGACGCTGTGCTGTTTCCTTTTTCAAATTTTATAACCACCCCTTATGTTCTTAAATGGGGTAATCCAAGTCACGATGTGGGATGGAATCCTTTAGTCTTATGTAAAGAAACAGATCTCCATAGGCAATTATATCGAAGTATGAAGGGCCAGTATGATCAACTAAGGCAAATGGAAATTCCCGAAGGTTTTCCCGAACCTGGAGCCAGTTTTCCTAATCCAGAGGCTATGGATAAAAAACTCTTAAGCTATTTTCAACTAATGAAAACGGCCGCTGCTCACAAATTGGCTTTTATGCTTGCCATCTCTGATCAGCTAACTTTTGAGGCAAAGGAGTTGAGCCAACCAATTAGTTTCAATCATAATCCTGTTAATGGTAACGCTAAATGGGGAACTAACTGGAAATTGATGTTTGGTGAAGAGGTTCCTGGTTTCGGCCAGCTTTATGAAAATGGTTATTCAATTTTAAAGGGGATTGCCGTTCCTGATAGCAGTTTATACGCTCACATTCTAAAAAAGCCCCGCCTAGAACAACTGGTTTAAATTACAATTACTCAAACTTCTCGGCGTACTGGCCGGAAATCCAGCCGGTTTGGCCGGCGGCATACTCAATCTGATACCAACCTGATTGGGAGTCTAAGAGCGGATACTGCTCCCCGTCATTGACCTTGGCCACTTCATCAGAGGCGGTGCTCGGTTCTTTTCTAACTCTCACCCAACCGGTAGTTTCGGAGGTGATCACGACGTAGGGTTTTTCCAAGGTAGTCGTCGGGCTGGCTTTGGGCGACGGGTTTGGTGTGGGGCTTGCCTTAAGCGTTGTCGAAGGGCTGGCTGAAGCAGTCGCCGTTTGATCAGTCTCGGTCGTAACCACAAAGGGTTCTCTAGCCAATTGGATTGAGGCAATTAATTTGTAACCCTTAACAGTTTTGGCTTTAACGATTTTTTCCGTGTAGCCGGGAGAAGAAATGGTTAAAATGTGCTCGCCTTCGGTAACGTCGTCAATTGACAAGGGGGCAAAACCCTTGGGTTCACCGTCAAGGTTAACCACCGCTCCGTCAGGAGTGGTGACGACAGCGATAGAAACGGCGTTTTTGTCAGCCAAGGCTTCAAACGATAAAATCTCGCCGCTTGAAGTATCCGGGGTTAAACCCAACTCGCGGGTGACCGCTGTTAAAATACCGGCCGCTAGCGTTACCCGCCCCTCCCAGGGGTTTAAGGCCTGACCAGAGGACTCGGGGACGATTTTTAAAACATACTCGCCGGCTTTTAGGCTGTCGTTGTAATATGGGGTGGAACCCAAGAATTCCCCATCAAGAAAAATGCTTGATTTAGGCATGGTGTTCACCTGCAAGGCCGCCTTTTTTCTGCCGGACAACAAGGACCTGACGCCAAAAATTACTCCGATCACTACCAGCGCTAACACGATCCAAACAAAGATTCTGTTCATCAGCCGCAGTCTAGCAAATTTGCTACAATATGGCAATTGGCCTAGTGGCGAAGTGGAAACGCGGCTGTCTGCAAAACAGCTATGCGTCGGTTCGATTCCGACCTAGGCCTCAGCGTCAATTGCTTCTTTCAAAAAATCGGTGGCCCATTGATAGACGTTTTTCTCAGACAAAACTTGGGCCATTTTAGTTAAGCGCTTTATTTTCTCTTCTTTATCCATCTCTAAAGCAGTTTTGATTGCCTCGGTAATCGCTTTAACGTCATAAGGATTAATAATGATTGCCGCCTTAAGATCAATGGCCGAACCGGCAAACTGGGATAAAACCAACATGCCCGGATCGCGAGACTGGGCGGCGGCGACCACAAACTCCTTGGAAACCAAGTTCATACCGTCATCTCTTGGGGTAAGCAGACAAGCCCGGGCCTGATAGTAAAAGTTCATCAATTCTG
>DATEUG010000146.1:0-3465 GCA_035283225.1 Patescibacteria group bacterium
TTCCCGAAGTAAGTTAATACCCACCACCACGTCATATTCCCCTTTTCTCAAGGCTTCTAAAATGTCGGAGCGGTCTAAAGTAGCCACATCAGCATGAAGGTACTGGACTTTAATCACTTCATTATTCATTTTCTTGGGGTCTTTTAAATATTCGGTTAAGGCTTCAGCCGTTTTTTTGGTCAAAGTGGTTACCAGGACTCTTTGCCCCTTTTTGACCCTTAACCTTATCTGGTCAATTAAATCATCCACTTGACCGCGGGTTGGCCGAATCTCAATTTCCGGGTCAATTAAGCCGGTAGGCCGGATTAACTGCTGAATGGTGCCGCCTGACTCACTGATTTCCCAGTCGTTAGGCGTAGCCGAAGTGTAGATAATTTGGGGAACGCGGCGCAAAAACTCGTCCCACCTTAACGGCCGGTTGTCCAAAGCTGATGGCAATCTAAAGCCATAATCAATCAAAGTTTGCTTGCGGGATTGGTCGCCCCGGTACATGCCTCTAATTTGGGGTAAGGTCATGTGGGATTCATCAATCACGGTTAAAAAGCCGCCGGTATCAAACTTCTCGGCTGATTTTTTAAAATAGTCAATTAAAGAGTAGGGCGGCTGGCCTGGTTTGCGGCCGTCAAAATAGCGGCTGTAGTTTTCAATGCCGTTGGTATAACCCAATTTACTGATCATATCCAGGTCGTAAATTACCTTTTGCTCAATCCGGTAAGCTTCAATCACTTTACCCCGGCTTTTAAAGTCGGCAATCCGTTTTTGCAGGTCGGCTTTAATTTGTTTAATTGCCTCTTTTTGGGTGACCGGATTGGTTAAATAGTGCTTGGCCGGGTAAATCATTTCCCTTTTCCCGGGAGACTGGTCTTTTAAGGGTTTTAAAGAAATCGGGTCAACCCGGTTTAGGGTTTCGATTTGGTTATCCAACATGGTCAGCTTTAGAGCGTAGTCAGTGTAGGCAGGGTAAATTACAATCACGTCCCCTTTTACCTGGAACAGTCCCCGGTTGAGCTCATAATCGCTTCGCTGGTACTGAAGATCGGTCAACCGGGTCAACAAGGTAGTCTTGTTAATTAACTGGCCTGCCATCAACTCCAGGACATACTGGCCGTACTCAACCGGAGAGCCCAAGTTGTAAATGCAGGAAACTGAAGCCACCACAATCGTGTCGGGTCGGGTTAACAGATTGGCTGTGGCGGATAATCTTAATTTATCGATCTCTTCGTTAATGTCAGTTTCTTTTTCAATGTAAGTGTCGGTTTGAGGAATGTAGGCTTCGGGCTGGTAGTAGTCGTAGTAGGAAACAAAGTAAGAGACGGCGTTGTCCGGAAAAAAGTCCCTAAACTCCTGGTAAAGCTGGGCCGCCAAAGTTTTGTTGTGGGAAATCACCAAGGTTGGTCTTTGAATCTTGTTGATGACGTTAGCAATGGTAAAGGTCTTGCCGCTGCCGGTGACCCCTAATAAAGTTTGATGAGGTTTATTGGATTCAACTCCGTAAGTTAGGGCGGTAATCGCCTGGGGCTGGTCGCCGGTGGGTTGGTAGTCAGACTGCAATAAAAATGGCATAACCTTCTATTGTACCAAAGAATGTCCGTATAATGTCTATATGACAAAGACGAGGGCAGTAGTGTTTCTTAACGGTGATCTGAGCCTACCGCCCAAAATTCTTCGCCCGACTGACTTTCTTATAGGGGTTGACGGTGGCAGTAAACTTGTCGCCCGGCTCGGACGTAAACCGGATTTAATCATCGGCGACCTGGATTCTCTGCCTCAGCCGCCAAAAGGCGTGCCAATTATCAAATACCCGACTGATAAAGATCAAACTGACAGTGAACTGGCGTTAAATTACGCCATTAACCTTGGCTTTAAAGAGATTTTGCTGGTGGGTTTTCTGGGCAAACGCCTGGACCATATGATCAGCAATCTTTTTCTGGCATCCACCGCCAAAGCCTCAATTTCAATAATTGGCCAAAACCAGCAGCTATTTTTTATCCGTGACCGCCTCACGCTTTCCGGCCGCCCGGGTCAGCTAGTTTCTCTGATTCCCCTTTTGGGCGACTGCATCGTCACTACTTCTGGCCTCAAGTGGCGCCTACAGGGAGACTCCCTGAAGTTTGGTTCTGGCAGGGGTGTTAGCAATGTGATGACAGGAAAGAAAGCGTCAATTAAAGTGACGAAGGGATTACTACTGGTGATTGTGACTTTATAAGCTCTTTGGAATACAGTTTCGGCTCCGTTTCAAAATCTAACCTTTTAGCTTGGTTTAAAAATTCAATGGCCGTTCTTTCGTAATCTATGTAGTCTGGCAAATCTTTCTCATGAATAATGCCGATTTTTTCCAGTAGAGCTTTATGCTCAGCGTTAGTTAACCCCCAGGCAGGACCTCCTCCAGCCCCTGCAAAACGTTTTTTTCCGCCTGTTTCCTTATCATAGAAATAAGTTTCTTCAGGACCATATTGTTTTGCAATAACACTTAATTCAACACCGTAATTG
Source organism: Patescibacteria group bacterium (assembly GCA_035283225.1). Taxonomy (GTDB): domain Bacteria; phylum Patescibacteriota; class Microgenomatia; order UBA1400; family CG1-02-47-37; genus DATEUG01. Next base: position 2,491 of record DATEUG010000146.1, read on the forward strand.
GCCTTGCCGTTTTCCCAACGGGCCATGACTTGAATTTTGTTAACCCAAGCGCTACTAACTGCGTAGTGCAAAGCAACATGTAGTTGCTGAAAATTGTTATCTCCTAGCCATTCGAAAAAGAGAAACCTCTTTGATCTGTCAGCGTTATAAACTTCACGATGAAATGGTTTTCTTGCTTCTGGGGTTACTAGTCCGCCTTTAAAAATCCTATGTAAAAGAGATTTTTTTGGTTGCGGTTGTTCAGGTAGGAATCTTTCTAATGTCATGGCCGGGATTATAGCACAGGAGCTTTGCTATAATTACAGATAAGCACCCGTGGCTCAACGGATTTGAAATTGAACTTATTTTCGAATATGCTGATTGAGTGAAAGTTTGTTCCAAGTGTAAGCTGGAGAAATCAGAAGAAGAATTTAATTTTAAGTATAAAGATAGAGGTGTCAGGCAATATTATTGCCGCTCTTGCAGTAAGGAACTGATAAGGCGTCATTATGTTGCAAATAGGCTCTATTACTTAAAAAAGGCTAGGAAGCGCAACGATTGGTTGAGGCATATAACGAAAGAGTACGTGAGGAGATACTTATCGAGTCATCCTTGTGTTGATTGCGGCGAGTCAGACCCTATTGTTCTTGATTTCGATCATTTATCCGATAAGATAGCTCCGGTTTCGAGCTTAAGGCGTAATAGTACTCTCGAGAGGGTTAAGCTTGAAATCGCTAAATGTGAGGTGAGATGTGCTAACTGTCATAGACGTAAAACTGCGGAACGGGCGAACTTGATATAATAACGCTGAAGATATTAGCGCCCCTGTAGTTTAATGGATAAAGCGCGTCGCTTCGGACGATGTGATGGGGGTTCGATTCCCTCCAGGGGCACCCTTCGATTGCGTTCAGGGCTATAACTTAGATTTTATTGACTTCGGTCCAGTCGCGCTGGGACATTTTCTTTTTCATTGCCAGACGGTATTTTTTTAGAGCT
>DATEUG010000147.1:0-2243 GCA_035283225.1 Patescibacteria group bacterium
TTATAGTGAATCCCGCCCACCGCTGCGGCTAAATGAAACACTAAATCATGCCCGGCAATCACTTTATTGGCGGCATCGGCCTGAGAAAGATCCGCTTCCTGCCTTGAGGGAGCAGTGACCTTGGCACCGACACTTTTTAACGCTCTAACTAAATGTGCACCGATAAAACCGGTGCCGCCGGTGACAAACACGCGTTTATTTTTGTAAAAACTCATACAACTTTCCTGCAATATAACGAACATCAGTCTCTGTCATGTAGGGATGACAACCAAAGTAAAAACCTGTTTCATTAATCATTTTGGCAACCGGAAATTTTGACTCAAGGTTGCCAAAAGTTTTTTTGTAAGCCGGCTGATTTAATAGAGGTAAAAGTTCTCTGGTAGCAATGCCGCAGGATTCAAGCCAGTAAATCAATTCCCATTTGTTAATATGCGGATCCTTAATCAATAAAGGAAACATCATGTAGGCGTGTTCAAAGCCAACTGGCGTTTCAGGTAATTGAAGTTTATTTTCCAGTGGTTTCAACAGCTTGATCAACAAGTTCGCCAGCCGCTGTCGCCGCTGAAGCTGTTTTTTATACTCCGCTCCTTCCAGCTGACTCAAACCGATTGCCGCTTCCAGTTCGGTCAAGCGAAAATGCCAACCAATTCGGTCAAATTGAAAACGGGAACGAATCACTTTTTGGTCTTGCTGATTCTCATCATTAACTGAAAGATAGCGATCGCTGCGGCCGTGGAATAAGAAACTACGGGCAATTGCTTCAATTTTTTTATCGTCACCAGCTAAAAATCCGCCTACCCCTGTCGGCAGTAAATGTGCCACATAGGTGGAAAAAGCGGCCAACTCTCCCCAGCTGCCGACCGGCTTTCTCTTAACCTTGACGAACATAGCATCACACGAGTCCTCTAAAACTTTCAGTTGGTTTCGTTTGGCCGTTTTAATAATTTCTGGCATATTTGCCGGCAAACCTAAAACATGAACCGGAATAATCGCCCGGGTTTTCTTAGTAACGTGTTTGTTAATTTGTTTCGGATCAAGATTGTAGGTGTCAAATTCCACGTCAACAAAAACCGGCTTTAGGCGCAAATGGTAAACAATGTTAGCCGTGGCCACAAAAGAAATTGCCGGAACCAAAACTTCATCTCCGTCCTGCCAACCATAACGTTCTTTAAGGCTGGCCAATCCTACCAACAGTGCTCCTGTACCCGAAGAGGTGAAAATCGCCCACTTCCGCCGGTGCAACCGGGCAAACTTTTTCTCCAGCCTTTGGGTAAACGGACCGTAAGTTAACCGGCTGGTCGCCAATATTTGATTTATATATTTTTTTGCCAACTGATTAATCTTGACATCTCCTATTCTTACTTGGCGTTTTCTCATTAAAGTGATTTTAACACAAGGGTATAATGCTGATATCAACATGAAAGTTCTTTTGATTAACTACGAGTACCCTCCCTTGGGCGGCGGTACTGGTATTGCCAATCAGTATCTGGTCAAAGAGTTTAAGAAACTGCCCAATTTAACTCTCGATGTTCTAACCTCGTCTATCGGTAGTTTCCAAAACCGACGTCTGTCTCGCAATACCCGTCTAGTTCGTTTAGATATTGGCAAAAATCTGCACAACCTGCATCACCAAAGCTATCTGAATTTATTACGGTTTTTTTGGCACATCACCTGGTGGACATTTAAACATAAAAACGATTACGACTTAATTCATGCTTTTTCCGGTTTGCCGGGAGGGGTTACCGCCTGGCTTTCCGGTCGGCCCTACATAGTTTCCTTTCGCGGCGCTGAAGAACCGGGTTATGAACCACGCCATGATCTATTGTTAAAGCTAGTAAAACCATTATTAAATCTGGTTTACCGCCGGGCCAGACATTTGGACGTCAACAGCCAATTTCTTAAACAACTGGTATTAAAATCATTTCCCGAATTAAAAATAACAGTCATTAATAACGGCGTAGATAGAAAGAAATTTTATCCGGCAAAAAACCCGGTGACTCAACCGGTCATTTTGTGTACCAGCCGTTTTGGTGCCAGAAAAGGGTTGGAATATTTAATCCGAGCGCTGCCTTTAGTGCCTCAGGCCAAACTACTATTGGCCGGCACTGGAACGCTCGAGAAAAAAATCAAATTTTTGGTCAAAAATCTTCATTTAACTAAAAGAGTGAAATTCCTGGGTCCGAAATCTCACCAGCAACTTCCGTCAATTTATCGGCGGGCAAAAATTTTTGTCTTGCCCAGCT
>DATEUG010000148.1:0-2648 GCA_035283225.1 Patescibacteria group bacterium
TCGCGAAGGTTATGACGTTAAGCGCTTTTTCTCAATTGAAGAATATTTTGATAATCACGCTGAAGATTATTACGCCTCACTTCAGGCAGTGGCTAAGAAAAAAGGTGATTTAACCAACTGGCTGGAGTTTTTTACCAAGGCTTTAGCGATTGAACTGACTAAAATTAAAGAGCGGGTGAGAAGTTTGTCAATTGATTTTCGCTGGCGGGATCGACTGGGCCGACAGATCGCCTTATCGGAGAGACAAATAATGATCATTGACTATCTGACCAACCACGATCGGCTGTTAATGAGGGATGCTAAAGATATTTTGGATAAAGTTTCTGATGACACAATTCTGCGCGATATTAAGGACCTGATGGATAAAGGAATTCTAAAGAAGCGGGGTAAAACCAAAGCGGCCTATTACGTGATTGTGAAATAAGCTCACGTTATAATACGCTCATGAGGTTTAAAGAACTAGCCGGGTATTGGCAAAAGATTGCCAGTACGCCATCACGCCTGGAAATGACTAAGATTTTGGCTGATTTATTTACCCTAGCCAGCAAAGATGAGATTGAGGAAATAGTTTATTTATCTTTGGGAAGTTTGCGGCCCAAGTTTGAGGGAATCGAGTTTCAGCTGGCAGAAAAAATGATGCTGAGAGTGATTGCCGGCGCTTACAACCAGCCACTTTTATCAGTGACTAAGCAATTTAAAAAGTTGGGAGACCTAGGCGAGCTGGTTGACGAGGGGCAAGACAAGAATTTATCAGTGGCAGAAGTCTATAAACGCTTGTTTGACATTGCCGTTGACGAGGGCAGTGGTAGCCAGGAAAGAAAAGTGAACAGCATGGCCCGGCTGCTTAATGATTTAGACAAATTGTCCTCAAAATTTGTGGTCAGAATTCCGGTCAATAAGTTAAGACTAGGTTTTTCCGATATGACTGTTTTGGACGCTTTATCCTGGATGACTAAAGCTGACAAAAGCCTGCGGATTGATTTAGAGCGGGCCTTTAACGTCAGCGCCGACATTGGCCGGATTGCTAAAGCTTTTAAGGCGGGCGGGATGAGAGCGGTGTCGACGATTAAAGTCAAAGTCGGCGTGCCGATCCGGGTGGCCAGGGCCGAGCGGCTGCCCAGTGCTGAGGCGATGGTGGAAAAGCTGCAGGTGTTTGCGGTTGAAGGTAAGTGGGATGGTTTAAGAATGGAAATTCACTTTGACAAAGGCCAGTATGTTTCTAAAGCCACCCAGGAGAATTTATTTAAAGACCAAAGTGCGTTTGTACGCATTTTTAGCCGAAGTTTAGATAATCAAACCGCCATGTTTCCCGATGTAGTCGCCGCCGTCCAAAAACTGCCGGTCAGATCCATAATTTTGGACGGGGAGGCAGTCGCTTACGACCCCAAAACCGGAAAACTTTTGCCTTTTCAGGAAACAGTTACCAGAAAGCGAAAGCATGGCGTGGGCCAAAAGATGCGGGAGGTGCCGATTAAAGTATTTATTTATGACCTACTCTATTTGGACGGGACTACTTTAATCCACAAACCCTTCCGTGACCGGCGAAAAACACTGGAAAAGATTTTTGCCAAAGTGGATTCGCCGACGTTGGCATTGGCCGACCAAGAAATTGTTTCAGACACAAAACATTTAAAGAAACTATTAAAAAAATACCTTGATATGGGTTTAGAGGGGGTGATGTGCAAGAAGTTATCAACACCTTATCAAGCCGGATCGAGGAACTTTAACTGGGTGAAGTTTAAAAAAACCACCCAAGGCGAGCTTGTCGACACCATTGACGCTGTAGTGATGGGTTACTATGCCGGCAAAGGTAAAAGAAGCGGTTTTGGCATCGGTGCTTTCTTGGTCGGTTTGCCCGATGATACCGGGAAAATCGGTTCAATTGCCAAGATTGGTACGGGGCTATCAGACGAGCAGTGGAAAGAAATGTATAAGCGGGCTCAAAAACTAAAAGTGGGCGAAAAACCCAGTCAATATTTGGTCGATAAAAACTTAAACTGTGATGTTTGGGTCAAACCGGAGTTGGTGGTGGAGATTTTGGCTGACGAAATCACCAAAAGCCCGATCCATGCCTTTGAGCTAGCGCTAAGATTTCCCCGTTTAGTCCGTTTTCGGGACGACAAAGCCGCTAGTGAGGCTACCAGTAAGATTGAATTGGAAAAACTGTTTAAACTTCAGAATCATTGACAACTATAGGTTTTTTTCAGATAATACCGCCATGGCTAAGACAGAAACGCGGAGAGGGATGTTAACTTGGAAAGAAACTAGCAGTCAAGTAGGTGCCTTTGCCTTTAACGTTCTTAATCTGGCAGCCCCAGCACCCATAACTTTTTGGACCGCCCTAACAATGACGTTGACGACAGGAGCCTTTACTGGGTTAGAAATTGCCGATCTTACCACCAAGGAGCGCAGTCAGAAAAAGGCTGCAGTCATGGAAGGTTTAGGGGCAATGGTAATCAACCGAGGCGCGGCAATGGCTACGGTTGGTTCGGTTTTTTCCGATGAAAAACTATTAATTCCAGGACTGTTAGCCTTTGGCGCAGGATTGACCTTGATGATCGCAGGAGAAAAGTTGAGTCAAGACGGCTATCTTTTCCGCTCAAACAAGGCCAATAAGGGGGTGTAAAAATCCGGCCGGCCGGAGCCGG